>JALSGY010000094.1 GCA_026982515.1 Paracoccaceae bacterium | reverse complement strand
AGCGCTACCTGCCTGCGCGCCAATGCCTCCTGGGCGGCGGCAACCCGCATGATCTCGTCAGGCAAGGCCCGTGCTGCCTTGAGCGCCGCCTGGAACTGCTGTTCGATCTTCGCGATGGAATCGAAGCGGTCGAGTTCCGCCTTGAGGCTCGGAATATTCCGGGCCAGCTCACGCAGCGCCGCCTCGAAGCCTTCATAGGCTTTCGTGACCGAAACGCCCTTCTGCGCGACCTCTTCGGTGGCCTCGGCTAGGCCCAGCAGCACCTTGTCGGCTTCGGTCGCCGTGCCGTTCATCAGGCGGAGGACGGCTTCTGCTTCCGCGATGCTGTTTTCCAGTTCAAGCCCTTGCTTGGCGATCTTGACGAAGGATTCGAGAACGCCGACCGGGAGCATGTCGGGCGCCGCCTCGCGGACCCGTTCGATGGCCTCCAGGAACTTCTTCGCGCTGATTTCACCCCGGTTGAACGCCGCGTCTGCGGCCAATAGGTCCTTTACCAGCTGACGCTCGCGGTCGTTTCGGGCGCGGTCGTAAAGCAGGGCGCGGGTTTCGGGTGCACTGCCCCGTATGGTGTTCAGAGTATTCTTCCAGTCGGACCGGAATTCGTAAAGCTGCTTGCGCAACCGCTCAAGGTTGGCGGCCACTTCGATTTCGGTCAGGTCCTGGAGCTTTTCCTTCCACGACTGCGCGCCTTCACCGGCCGCCAGGTAGGCACCTTGCAGAGCTTGAACGATCTCGCGGTGGCGCGAGAGCGTCTTGTTCAGGGCCGAGACGTTTTCATCGACACTGCCGATGGAATCGAGCGCGAAGAACGAAAGCGCCGTCACGACCGCGCCAATCGGGCCACCGACCGAGAGGATCAGCGCCCGGCCCGCGGCGATGACCGAGAACAGCACCTGCCGCAGACCGCGCAGTGCCGCACCGTAGCGCGTGGCCGACACCACCGCCCGGGCGAAGGCGGGCGAAGCGGCGAGCAGCACGCGGTTCATCTGCACCATCGCACGGCGTGCGCCGAAACTTGCGCGCGTGACATTGCCGAAGGTGCCGACAAGGCCAGAGACGACCTGAGCGATCTTGATGGCGGCGAACACCTTCACCGCGAAGATCAGCTTGTTGAAATGCTCCAGAACACCCGGCAGAAGCTCGAACAGCTTGCCGAAGGCCGCCCCGAGCGCCTCGAAAAAGCGGATGCCCTGTTCGCTGGCCAGAAACTTGTTCAGGGCTTCCAGGGCCGTCTCAAGCCCCTGGATGAAACCCGAATTGGCTGCGGTCAGCTGGCGGCTGAACAGGAGGTTCTGGAACTGGCCGATCCGCGCCGTCACAGATTCCAGGGCGGAATCCAGCTGGCCCCCATAGGTTTCCTCCAGCCCTTGACCGAGCGCCACGAGAGCCTCTTCGGCGCCGATCTGGCCCTGTTGCACCGCCTTGTAGAACTCACCCAGTCGGTCCTCGCCATAGCCCAGCGCCTTGGCCATGATGCCGACCGCGCCGGGAATCCTGTCACCGATCTGCTGACGCAGCTCTTCCATCTGGAGCGTGCCTTTGCCCGCGATCTGGCTCATGGCTGTCAACACGCCCGAAACCTGTTCGTTCGACAGTTTCAGAACGCGAGCCGCCTCGCTCACCTGGATGAAGATTTTCCGCGTCTTGGCCGTCTCAAGCCCGGCGGCCTGTGCCGAAATCAGGAACTTCGAGTAGTTGTCGGCCAGCACGCCGAAGGAAAAGCCCAGCCGCTCCGCTTCGCTTCGGATCAGTGCCAGTTCGCCGCTGACCTGCTGCGCATTCTGCTGAAAGGCTGCGCCAAAACGGTTCTCGGCCGCCTGGAGTTCCTGGAAGGCTTCGAGAAATGACGACCCGGTGCGGAACACGCCGTAGAAGCCTACGAAGGACGCAGTGAGAGACAGAACCTCGCCCCGGATGCGCTGCATGAGCGACAGCGCGCGCCGGGAATCGCCATAGAAGGCCCGCAGGGCAATCCGCATGTTGGTCGCCCCTTGGGCGCCCCGGATCATCCCCCGCGCGGTCCTGTCAGCCTCGGGGCCAAGGCGGGCCATTTCGCGCAGGACGTTCCGCAAGGAGGGCCGCAGGCGCTCTGCCTGAGCAGCGGTTTCGCGGAAAGCCTTGGCAAGACGACGCTGGTCCGCGGCCGTTATGCGGCCGCGACTCTCGACCTCGCGCAGGGCGCGGGCGAGGTTTTCCTGGGCTGAAACGCTGTCGCCCAGCGCGATGCGGCGCTGATCGGCCTCGAATTGCCGCATGGCAATGGCGGCGGCACCGGCGGCGTTTTCGATCCGGGACAGGTTTTCCGCCGCCGCCTCCAGCTCCTGCTGCTGGCGCGCGATGGCAGGTGCCAGTTTCCTCACCTGCCGGGTCAGCACCCCATACTGCCGCTCCGCGGCCTTGAGACGCTCGTTGAAGCCGTCATTGAACGGGCCGATCTTGGCACGCATCCGCTCGATAGCTTCGGCTGCTGCTGCCGTCTGAGCCTTTAAGGCGCGAAAGGCCGCCTCGCTTTCCGCCAGTTCGGCCTTCTGGGCCTTGAAGCGGGCGCGGGCCTTGTCAACGGCGGCAGTGACCCGCTCGTAGGCAGCCTTCGCTTTGGTCGCGGCCGCCCCCGTTTCCTTCGAAAGAGCGTCGGCCATTCCTCCGGCGCTCGTTTCCCCCTTGGCAAGGGCGTCCGCCATGTCGGTGGAACCGGCCGCGACCTGCTTCTGGATTGCGGCCAGCTCCTCCAGCGCTGCATTGACCGACCGGAAGGCCTTTGTCGCGTCATCCTTGGCGCGGATGATGAGTTCGACGTTGCGCGATGCCATGTCAGGCCTCCGTCAGATCACGGAGTCGCTTCTCGAACGTCTTTGCGGCCTTCTGGGAGAGAATCGACGCAACGGCCAACTGCGTCAGCACCGCGTTGGTCACAAACTCCCGGTTCAGCCTCCGTCTCACTATCTGCGTCTCCCGCCACAAATCCGGCACCGGATAGTGCCGAGCCTCCGGGTGGCCGTTGGCCTGGAGAAGGCTTGCCATCTCGCGCAGGCCAGCGACCCATTCATCTACCGAGAGCGGTTTGCGGTCAGTTCGGTCAGGCTGCCCGCCAGTCTCGAAACCGTCTCGACCAGCTTTTCCAGCCCACCTTCGGCTTCCAGCGTCAGGCGGATGACCTTCTCGATTGCGTCGATCTGAACACCCATCGGCAGCAGCCTGGCACGATGCGGGTTCTCGGTTTCCCCCGCGGCTCGGGCAATCACGTCGCCGATAAGACCCGGCGCGTGCTCAAGGGCTTCCAGAACGACTCCGCGAACATCTCCCAGCCCCATCACACCACCGGTCTCCTTCTGATCGACCGCCTCGGCCGCGCTTTCAGCGACATAGCGGTCGAACAGGGTGGAGATCGGCTCGTAATGGGCGCGCAGGAGGACCGTGAAGTCCTCCAGCGAAAGGCCCCGGACGGCGAAGGAGCCGCCGCCCGGGAGTTCCACGATCTCCGTCTTCGGTTCAAAGGCCGTCAGGCTCATCGAGCGCTCCTCCTGCCTTCACGCCCTAGTAGGGGCGCCCGTCCACAAGAATGTTCGGGTTGGTGCCGAGCCGCAGGATTTCCACGTTGAAGGAAATCTGCTGCCAGTCGTCGCCCTTGAGTGCGTATTCCCCATTCGGGCTGAGCGAGACCTTGGGCATGTAGAAATCCTTGTCCTCGCCGACGCCGTTGTGGGCGATGAAGCGCAGCGCGCCATAGACCTGATCGGAGCCGGACAGAACCTGGGAACGGGAATGTGCGTTCACGTCGTAGGTGACGGTGATCGTGCTGTCGTCCGCGATATTCCCGCCGGGCACGATGTAGAGGCGGCCCAGAGTGGCATCGACGGTGAAATCCGTCCCTTCGACCGAGCCCGTGATCGCCACATTGGCCACATTACGTTTGCCCGAAATCAGGGCGGGCGACTGGCCAAGCTGGTAGTAACGGCCCTGTTTGACCGTCAGGGTGTCGCTGTTGCCGACTTCGGCGGCCTGGGACAGCGTGGCGGCCGTGCCGAAGAAGAACATCGCCACGTTGTCCGCGTTGATGTTGTCGGTCGTGAAGTTGGCCGAATAGTTGGTCTCCAGCGTGACCGAAAGGTCTTTCACTCGCAGGCCACGATCCGAGTTGAAATGGTCCAGCGTCTGCGTTTCGACGGACAGGCTGAACGCGGGGGTATTGCCAAGCGGCCGCTCCCCGGTGAGATTTTCCGTCCCCGGGACGAAGGGGTCGAAGAACAGCTCTCCGCGGCCCAGAACGATGTTGTCCATGACGATTTCTCCACTCTAAAGATTGAATATCACCTTATAGGTGAATATCGGATCACGCAAAGGGATTTTGCAGCTCCTCTGCGTATTCCAGGGTTACGGGAAGCCAGAAGAAACTGTTGTCCGAGACAACGGCATCCGGCGGGCGAACGACAGCCTGGCCGATGCGGAGTGCATGAATGCGATCTCCGAAACCCAGAATGTCGTATCCTCTGCCTCGGGTTCTTTCGATGGCGAGGCGTTTTTGAACGTCTGCGAGCAGCAGATAGGCAGGGTCTGTCGGGTTTTGCCGGTCATCTTCGACGAAACCCTGAATGAGCAGGGGGTGCTTGGTAAAGTGCGACGGCGAGCCGTCCGGTGCAACGATACCGTCCGGCATCTGCGGAGGTTCGTTGATGGCAAGATGCGGGAGGCCGTCCTCCTGCGTGAACAAGAGCCTGCCGCGGTGCACGCGACCAGCGAGATCGTGCTGATAGCCGTTGGCGACAGTGATCTCTTCCAGCGCCGAGGTCAGGGCTTTCAGCACCTTGAGCTTGAACGAGTCGATCACAGAAGTGCCTCCGTCATTCTGAGGAATTCCTTTTCGAGGAAGGCGGCGGCTTCGCCTGAAACCTCCTCCGAGACTTTCCGAAAAACCTGATCGACACTCGGGCCGTAAAGCAGGTAAAGGCCGCTGTCGATCTGGACCATCTTGCGTTTGTTCTCGATCCGCTCGCCCGGGCGAAGCCGGACTGCGAGGCCGACATTCCCCGACCGCAGGTTCATCAGGAAGGCGCGGTTCATCTTCTGCCGGTTGCCGGGAGCAACTTCGACCGTGGGCGCGCGTCGCCCACCCGTGCGCGGCCCCTTGACGAAACGGGCAAGGCTGGTGGGTCGAAAGCGGCCCTGAATGACGGCTTGCATGGCATCGGCCGTAGCGTTGCGGGTGATGCGAAGATTGCCGTCTGTGCGGGAGTCCAGATACCGCGCCGGGAAGGCAACTTGCTGACGGATGCGGCGGCTCGATTCGGTTCGAAACCTACGCGCCGTGGTGTTGATCGAGCGCACGGCGAATTGCCTGATCTTTGCCGGAACCGTGTCAAGGTCGATAGCATCAAGGCCCTCGACCGCGACCACATAAGCCAGACCATCCGGGGATATGGTTGCCGATACCATGATCTACACCACCGCCGGGACGGGTAGCCCGGCCGCAGAAACCTCTGACGCACTCATGCGCGTGACCTGCGAGGTCACGGTGATCCCGTCGCGGGGCATGACGACTTCGACCGTGTAGGCTTCATCCGTTGCCACCGAAAACATGCCGCCGCGAGAAGGGGTCACTTCGTCGGCGAGAGTGATAATTTCCGGGACGATCTCGATGCGCTCGGCCGGGGCGTAGTCGAATCCGGTCATGTCGCCGAACGCCTTGGTCCGGGCATGGACTCGGATCGTGCAGGGGGTCTGGGCGGTCCCGTCCGGGGCGACGTAGATCGCGGGGATCGACATTGCCCTGTGCAGGTCCGCCCGTGCCCGGTTTCTGAGGTCCCGGATAGCCATGTTCAGCCGAGAAGTTCGTCCTGGTTGCCAGACGTCGTATCCGCACCATCGGTGGCGACGACTTCCGGCTCTTTCCCGGCGGCTTTCCGGGCCTTGGTCTTACGGGCGGGCTTCGCCGAAGCGACCTCGACCGCGGCGCCAAGCGCGAGGTAGTCGTTGGCTTCGTCCGTCGAGCAGTCGAACTCCTCGTTCGGCTCGATAATACCCTTCTTGCGGATGATGCGGTGAACGGCCTTGAGTTTCATTATAGGCTCCTCTTTCCTGTTTCAGGTGAAATAGCCCGGGCGCGAATGCCCGGGCGGATGGTGCTTACGCCAGCACGTTGGCGAGGAACGTCGCGTTCGGGTTCACAATCACCGGCAGCGGAGCAGACTGCGAGAGGATGAAGCGGGCGCTCGGGTCCTCCTGGTCGAACATCTTGGTGAAAATGTCCGTCGCTTGCAGCTCATAGGCCACGTCCTGGATCGCCCCGAAGCACTGGACGCCCTCGACGCTCGGAGAGACCAGCAGAACCTGTTTCTGACCGAGAATGTCGGTGAAGGTGCCGTCGTTGTTCTGGAACGTGTTGCCGCGACCGGCGACGCGCCAGACGCGCACCCCGCTGCCCAGCGTGCCCAGCAGGGTGAACGGGTCCATCGGGTCCTGCCGGATGATCCCCTGTTCCAGCCGGACGGCTTCGGTGCCGCGCACGTTGGTGTCGAGCTTCTTGGTTACGCCCGGGGCCTCCATGAACACCGAGGCCGCCTGGGCGCCCATGATCACATCAGACACGTTGCCGCCGAATTCAGCCATGGCCACCGTGTCGATCCAGGACTGAATGTCCTTGAACGGATCAACCCCGGCGTCGCCCCACCGGCTACCAGAGCCTAGCGTGACCGTGTGGCCGGGGTCGCGACCGTAGTCGATGGTCACGGATTTCGTGGGCAGGCCGGTGTCGTTCAGGTAGTTGATGGTCAGCTGGCCGTCGATCAGGGCACGGGCCGACATATACTCCCACAGCCGCTCGATGGCAGCCCGATGGAAGCGCGTGATCTTCACCACGTCGGCATCGAACCGCTGCTGCGGGGTCATCAGTTGCAGACGGCCCGTCAGCTCACCCGGGCGCTTGGACAGCGCCTCGCCGGGCTTCACCGCGTCCTTGACCTTGGTGTAGGCGGGCTTGAAGGTCTCGATCCGCTCGCCCTCGCGGCGGAAGATCGGCTTGCCCGGGACGTTCGGCAGAACGAACGGTGCGATGGGGCGCGAGGCGTCGATCTTGTCGAACATGATTTCTTCCTGCTCCGAATAGAAGGCTTCGGGCCGGAAGAACATGGTGCGCCAGCGGGAGGTCGAAACCTGCTGGTTGGGGCCGAACATGATCCTGTAGAGTTCATGCGGCGTGAAAATGTCGAGAGGCATTTCCTGTTTCCTTGTGCTTATGTTTCAGTGTCCCGCGATCAGACCGAGTTCCACACGGGCTTGCGCAGGATGATCGAGGTAGGCGACGGCGCGCCTTCGAAGGCCTTGCGCTTATCCGCATCGGTGGCGAAGGAGGCGTGCCAGTTCAGCCGGTCGGGGTTCAGGACACCCTGGCGGTAAACCGCAGCACCGACCGCGCCACCCGAAGCGTCCACGTCATAGACGAGCACCCCGATGGCCTGGATCGAGTTGGCCGGGTTGGCGGTGTCGATCAGGGCCTCGACGATCTCACCATTGGCGTCGAAGCCGACCACGCTCAGCGCGGGCAGGACGACACCGGTAGCCACGACCTCATCAGTCGCCGACAGCGCAGGAGCGTCTCCGGTGATGAGCGGATCGGGGGACGGGTTGATGACCTCGCTGCTGTGGGCGGCCACACCGGCGTTCAGGTCGCCGTTCTGGGGAGTGATAGGCATGTCGTTTCTCCAGTTCTGATTGCGTTACTGCTCGTAGCGGACGCCAACGGCCGCGAAGGCGCGGGTCACGCGGTCTTCGGCGTCGGTGCTCGGGTTGTCGGCACCGGCACCGAGGTTCGGGTGCTCGTCGCCGTTCATCGACGCGACGAACATGGAGCCGGGGTTTTCCTCGCTCTTCTCCTCCGGCAGCCCGGTCAGAAACGCCCTGGCGTCCTCGACCGACAGGCCGGTTCTCAGCGCGACCTGACGCGCCGCTGCGGGGCGCGATTTCGCCTCGTCGCTGTCGAGGATCGCGCCAATTCGGGCGCGCTCCGCTTCGGCGCCTGCCGCCTTACCGGCTTCGACGCCTTCGGCCCGAGCAGCGGCCAGGGCTTCCTCGTGGGCGGTTTCTTCGACCGCCGAGTTGTCCTTGGACATGGTGTCATCTCCTTTTCTGGTGACAGGTTCGGCAAAGGCCGACAGGGTTTCATCGAGGCTGCCGATCCTGTCGGCAAAACCGACCTCGATGGCTTCATGCGGCAGGAAGATGGCTGCTTCCGTCTGGCGGACAGCCTCCTCGCCCATGCCGCGGTTCCGCGCCACGGTGGCGACGAAAATGTCATAGATGGCGTTCACTCGGGACTGGATGCTGTTTCGCGCGCGCTCCGAGAGGGCCTGGTAGGGGTTTCCGTCCATCTTCCGCTTACCCGCGTGAACGAACGTGATCCGCACGCCTTCGCTTTCCAGCGCCTTGCTCACGTCCACATGCGTGACGACGACGCCGACGGAGCCGACACCACCCGTGCGCGCGACGGTGATCTCGCTCGCAGCGGATGCGATTGCATAGGCCGCCGAATAGGCGTGCTCGTTTGCGACCGCGACAATGGGCTTTTCGCTCCTGGCGTAGTAAACCCGGTCCGCAAGGTCGAAAAGGCCGCCGACAAGACCCCCAGGGGAATCAATGTCCAGCACGATGCGGCCCACACCAGGGTCGGCAAGGCCGCGCGAGAGCGCAGCCCCGATGTATTCATAACCGGTGACGATGCCCTTCAACGTGTAGGGGAAGTCTTTCAGCAACACGCCGCTGACCGGGATGACCAGACTGCCGGACCGCACAGTATAGGGACGTGCCCAGGCCAGTTCCGGGTCATCCCAGAAGCCATCGTCGGACCCATCATTTCGGTCCGCTGATACGGGCGGCAGCGAGGCTTGCTCACTCGGGAAAATACCCGTCTTGAACCGGTGCAACGCCGCTTCGACGAGTTCGACCCGTTCAGGGTTCACCAGCAGAATATCACATTGCGTTTCAGGCATTTTCACACGTCCTTCTGGCGGGGATCACCGCTGATTGCGTTGACCATGTTCGGGTCGTCCGGGGTCTCAAGGCTCAGCTCCCGGTCCATCGCCTTTTCCCGGGCGCGCTGGCGCTTGGTCGCCCGCCAGTCACGCCCCATGCGGGCGATCTCGTCTTCCTCGGTCGTGAGGTTGTATTTCAGGCGGAGCACCGCAGCCTGGGTCTCCTTGAGTTCGTCGATCTGGCCCCGCGAGGCGCCGATCCAGTCGCAACGGGAGAGCGCATCAAGGCGCTGGTCCTGGTAGAGCCAACCTTCGGTGCGGGCCGCTCGGGGGAGAGATGTAAGGATGCCCTTGTTCACGACCTCTTCCAGCCAGAGCCGGTAGATCGTGGTTGCGAACCGGTCCGCCACCATTCGCTTGAGCGCGCCCATGCGTTTCCAGGTCTCGGCCATTGCCGCGCGGGCCGACGAATAGTTGGTGTTGGTGTAATCCCGCGAAAGCTGCTCGTAGCTGATGCCCAGCGCAGCCGCGATGTAGCGCAACAGGGACTGCTCGAAATCCTGGCCGAGCGGCCCGCCGTCCCCCGGCTTGTGCAGATGCAGTTTGGTGCCGGGGAACAGATGCGGAATTCGCACCCCGTCGAGGGCAAGGTTCCTGGCTCCACCCGAATACTCCGCAATCTGCGACAGGTAGGAGGCGGCCCATTGGCCCATCGCCTCGGCCGGGTTGTCCACCCCGCCAAGCGCCGCAAACACTTCCGCGCTCGGCAGATCGGCTTCGATCGAGGCCGCGTAGGTCGCGTTCACCACCGCATTCTGGAGCACCACGTCCCGGAATTGCTTGGTGATGCGGATTTCCTTGAGCGCCGCCACCATTTCCGCCACGCCGCGGGTCTGGTCGGGGCGGTGCTGTTCCAGAATGTGGATGATCTGGAGCCGCCCCCAGGGTTTGCGGGCCGGGACGCGCTTCCACTTCATGTTTCGCCCGGGCACGCGCCAGTCCGAAGGATGCGCTACGCGGATGTGATAGGCAACGGGCGCCCCGCGTGCATTTTTCTCGATCCCGCCGACGATCCGGGGGTTGTCGGGCTCCGTCGCCGGGGTGGACAGGCGGTCGGTATCGATGAACTGGATGGCCGTGTTGAAGGGGCGACCGGCATCGCGCAGCCATTCGACCGAGGCGAGGACTTCCCCGGCGGCCACATGGACGCCGACGGCAAGCCGGACCATCTCGGTGAAGGTGTTGACGCGCGAGGCGTCCACCCAGTTGTCCGGGCTTTCCGCCCACAACGTGAAGCGTTCTTCGACCTCTGCCTGAAACTCCTCCTCCCAGGTGTCGTCGAAACCGGGGCCGAGAATGCGGGAAACCGGTTTGGCGTTCAGCGCGTAGAGCGAGCCGACAATGTTGTCCTGATGGATTACCGCGCCTCCCCGCACATAGGCGTCGTTGCGCAAAACGTCGCGAGTGCGGGCGTCCAGCGTTCCCTTTTCGGGGATCAGGTCCAAGTCGGCCGAGCGCAGCGGCGGACTCCACAGAGCCAGCATCCGCTCGTTTCGCCGGGCAGCATCGTGAGCGCCGCCGACGAGGGCGGATTCGGGCGGGGCCGAGGATACCGTCACGTCGGGTTCCCCGAGAAGTGCGCGTGCTTCGGCATCCAGCGTCATCACATCCAGACCCGCATTGGACCCTTGTTCACGGTCCCCGCAACCTGGCGCCCAAGGCGGTCGATATAGGCGGCAAGTCGTCCGGCATTCGCAGCAACGTATTCAATGCGCTCGCCGTTCTGATCGACGAAGACCCGTGCCGCCTGCCCGGTCACGAGCAGGTGGTATTGGGCCTTTGCTTCGTCGAGTTGCTCTTGGAGCGTCACGGGAGTGTCTCCCTAGCCAAGGGTTTCAGCCAGTTTTCGCAAGCTAATATCACTTTTCGGTTGAAAATCAAACCGAAAGTTATTTCCCTCCGACACCAAATCGTTTTCGTCCCAGGGAGCGGCCCAACTTGGCGGATTCTCCCAGTCGATGTGCGGGAGCCTGACCTTGCTCGAATGAGCCAGTGCCATGCAATAAACCAGCAAATCCCAGGCTTCATTGCGCGCCTTGCCAGGGTTTACCCAGCCCTTTGCGGTCTTGGTCTCGGCGGTCAGCTCGACATACCACCAGTCCGGCAGCCAGTCTGGAAAATGCACCATTCCGCCACCCGGTTCGGCGCGGGCGAGCATGTTGTTCACCATGTCCTTGGCGGCGTTCGAGTTGATGAACATGACCGGCACTTCGCCCCGGGCCTGCGCGCGGCGATCCTTGCGTTCCGCATCCGGGTAGTCGATTCGCACAAGAGGTGCCGACGCCCGGTGCTCACCCTTGAGCAACTGCACCCGCCGGTGCAGGTTCTGTCCATCCTTACGCAACTGGCGCCAGTATTCGTAGGCATTCGCGGTCACGCCCTCGCGCCCGCCCGAGTCCACAGCCATCATGCGGACCTGCATCTTGCGGCCCGAGCCATCGCCGAGCTCATACTGGCGCAGCAAAACCTGGTCTGTCAGCAGGTGCCAGTCTTCGACATAGGCGCCTGGATTCAGGGGCAGCGGGTCGTCGTCCTCGTCAAGTCTCGCCGATTTCCTGATCTTGAACCGGTCGATGATCCACACATCGCCGTGTTCTCCAATCCCGTGGACCTGGCACTCGAACCGGCTCTTTTGCACGTCCACCGTGGCCAGCAGGAATCGGACGCCCTCCGGCACCACCTTCTCGCCGAAATCCCGAGCGCGGGCCTTCAATTCCTCGGGAAGCCGTTCGGCCTCGACTCCTGCGGGCAGGTAGGGCAGGGCCTGATCGGTGTTCACCGTAGTCTTGAGGGCCTCTTCAGAGCCTGTTGCCTCGAATTCCTGGACCGCCTTGAGGTATTTCAGCGTCATATCCGTCCAGTCGGCGAACGCGGCTGCCGGACCCTTCAGCCAGAACGAGGCGATCCGGGAGCGAACCGGTGTTCCTGCAATCTCACCGGTATCCGGGACAAACTGCTCACCGTCGCGTAGCCAGAAGCCGCGCTTGTTCATTGCGCGTTTGCCCGGCGTTCCGGTGTCGTCGTGCGTCGTGTCCCGGTAGGGGTGCGAGCAATGCGGGCAGCGCATGACAACCTGCTCGGCTGCTTCCAGCGGGTCCTCGCTGTCGGGCCACTCGAAAAGCGAGAAGTCTGGCTCGAACGGGGAGCCGCAAGCCACACAGGGCCAATACCACCGTCGCCGGTCGCCGCGATTGTAGAGCGCCAGAATGCCGGTGGTCGGTGGTGCCTGATGCGGCGACTGCGGCATCCAGCGGGAATTCTCGATCGGGCGGGAGGGCGAGGATTCCGCCGCGCACATGCCGAAGCGGCCGAAGGTCTTCATTCGCTGCACCGCAAGGTCGTAAGGCGAGCCTTCACCGCCAATGTCCTGATCCATCCGGTCATAGTCCGCCAGCCAGAGCCGCCCGACAGGCTTGCCCGAAAGCTCGTTCACGGTCGGCCAGGAAAGGGTGTAGAGCATCCCGCTGGTAAATTTCGTGGAATAGGTGGACTGGTGGTGCTTGCCCGGCAGGAGACGTTCGCGCACTGCCGCGGTGTCCCGAAACAGTTTTTCGACGCGCCGCTGGTAGAAGTCGCGCGCCGAGGATTGCGATTTGTCGATGTGCATGAAATCGGCCGGATCGCAAACTGCCGAATAGGTGAGCCAGTTCAGGCTCATGTCGCTCTTGCCGCACTGGGCTGGGCCGACAAAGATCATCCCCGTGAAATCGACAGAGGTCAGCACCTCCATCGGCTGCACCAGATAGGGGGTCGTGTCGTTTCTGAACGGGCCGACATAGGAGCCAGGATTGTTGATGTAGCGGTATTTTTCCGCCGCTTGGGCAACGGTCAGACGTTCGGGCGGGCGCACGGCTTCCGCCGTTGCCAGGACCATCTCCTCCAGCGTCTGAAACCTACCCATCAAGGTCCGTTCCCGCGAGTTCGCCGATCTGGCTGGGCGTGGTGCGTTCCTTCGGCATTTCCACGAGCGCCCGGTGCAGGTCGGCTTGCAGCGCGTCCACCATGCGCGTCAGCTCTTCCCGGACTTTGGCGGGAAGGGCGTGGCCCTCGCTCAACTGGTCAATCCAGAGCTGCGTCGTGGTCTTGAGGCGATGGAACGCTTCGCCGAGGACCTCCAGCACGTCCTCGGTCGGCCATAGCTCGCCCGCCTGGAGGCGCCATTTCTGTTCCTTGAGCTTGGCATCCCATACGTCTTTCTGGAGGGCCTTTGGCAGGTCTTCGACCCCCATCTTCCTGATATGCTGGGCGACGTTCACGCGCGGTGTCACGAGGTATTGCGCGGCCTGCCGAAAGTCGTAAAGAGGTTGATTCCCGCGGTGCTGGCCGACCGGGGGGAGTTCGGAAAGTCGCTTGAGGATGGTCTTGCGGTCCATCCCCCAGACCTGCATCAGGAACGTCACCGACACCGGCCGGTTCAGGGCCATGATGACAGTGCTGTCCGAGGCGGTCCGGTGGGTGCCGCCCCCGCCACGGTTCTTTTTCTTCTGCCCCCGTTTTTCGGTCGGCACATCGGTTTCGATGCCGAGGAATTCATCCACGTCGGTCATGCCCGCTCCGCGATCCGGGCCTCCTGCCACGCCTGGATTTCAGATTCGATGAAAGCGATTCGGGTCGGGGAGAGTTTGACTGGTTTCGGGAACAGACCCGAATCGGCCCATTTGTAGATCGTCCTGCTGGACAGCCCGATCCTGCGCGCAACTTCGCCAACGCCAATAAACACGACAGGATCGTTCCCGGCGGCCCCCTTTTTGCGGTCTTGTCTGGACATGCCTGTGATACCCCAGAGATGAATCGCTTCCTCGGGATTATTAAATCACCCAAAAGGTGAAAAACAAGTTGAAAGTTGATTGTGCCGTTGGCTCATGCCAATTTGCCGTCGGCGGGTCGCCCGCCAATAGGCGAAGCCGGGGCTTCGTCATCGCTCCTCCACCCCCAGCCCCGGCTTCGCCTACCCCCGAATTTCCGCTTCTTCCGCCCGTTCGTCCAACCAGTCGGCGTAGGCCTGCATCATCAGAGCCCGGTCGCGCAGATAGAGAGCCTTGTTGTAGGCGCCCCTGATCTTGTTTTCCTCGACATGGGCCAGTTGCCGTTCGATCCAGTCGGAATTCCAACCCTGTTCGTTGAGGATCGTCGATGCGGTGATCCTGAACCCGTGGTGAACATGCTCTTGCGGGCCGAAACCGATCTTGCGCAGAGCCTGGTTGAAGGTGTTCTCCGAAAGAATACCGCTGTTGGAGGTTCGGGAGTGGAGCACGAGTTCTTCCCGTCCGGTCAGTTGACGCAGCCAGGCCAGCTGGTCGAGCGCCTGTCTCGGGAGCGGGACAAGATGCTCTCGCTTTTTCTTCATCTGGGCCGCGGGAACAGTCCAGAGCGCCTTGTCAAAGTCGATCTGACCCCAGGTCATGCGCCTGATTTCGCCGTTGCGTGGGAACAGGTAAGCCGAGAGCAGCAGGCCCACCCGCACCACCGGATCGCCCTGGTAGCGCTGGATTGCCAGCATGAGTTCCCCGATCCGTTTCGGGTCCGTCACGCCTGCGTAACCCGTGTTGCGGGGGCGGGCGATTGCGTCCCGCGCTGGAGCGGCCGGGTCGAAATCCGCTGCCCCATGCGCGATGCAGAAACGGAATACCTGCGAACAGAGGGCGCGCACGGCATGGGCTGAATTCAGCATCCCCTTCTCTTCGTAATGGCGACAGGCTTCGATGATGTGCCCTGCCTTGATTTCGCGGGGGTCCATGTCATCAAGCACCTTTCCCGCGATTTCTGCGTGAAGCTCCAGTTTTTTCATCGTCGCGGGGGCCGCCCCTTCGCGCCGCCGTTTCGTCAGGTAGCGACGCATCCACTGCGCCCAGCTCCTTTCGGGAACGATCTCGGGCTGATCGGGCGAGGTATGGGATCGTTTAACCAACTCAGGCGGGCATTCTCCGCGCCGCAACCGGCGCTTGATGGCCTCCCTTTCGAAGCGGGCATCGGCCAGCGTCAGGTCCGGGTATTCCCCCAAGGTTCGGGTCGTCTGTTTCCCCTGGGCGCGGAACATCAATTGAAACGTCTTGCGCCCGCTCGGGTGGATGGCGAGGAAAAGGCCACCGCCGTCGGCCATGCGGTAGAGGCGGTCTGAGGGTTTCGCGGATCGAATCTGTTTGTCTGTCAGCATTTGAAAACCTTTGGCGGTGCGAATCCTTACAACGCGGCAAGTGTTGTAAACGGCTTTGCTCGGGTGTTGTAAGAGGGCGATTTTTACAACAAAATCGCTTCATTTCAGGGGTAAATCGGGCAGTTCCGTGCAATGCGCTTCGGTTCCCGCCTGTCAACAAGGCGTTGAAAACAGGCGTGTTTTTCGCGTATTTTCGCTTTCGGGGAAGAATTCATGGTGGGCGACCCTTTGATCGTTTTCTATTTTCTCACAGAGGCTTAGAAGCCAAATTTGGGGCTTACAACAGATTTACAACTTTCTCAGGGCGTCACTTCCTCTATCCGGCTGAGGGTTTCAAGGAGTTTCCTATGGCCCTGTGCCTTGTAGCGGCCGCCCTTGCGACGCTCCAGTTGAACGACCGAGAACCCGCCGAATGACTGGCGCTCGACCCCGGTCAAGTCGAGAATGGATACACAGATACCCGGCGTAGAAGCTGCGGCCTGGACCACCCCGAGAACCCGATGCTCAGCTATGGGTTCGGGGATCACGAACGAAACCTTCTCGCCGTCGTCGCTCTGGGGAGTCACGGCGATAATGCCGAATTGCTTGTCGCCGATATTGGCCCACAGGTGGGGAGTTTCCCCCGATCCGGCATCTGGAAAGGTAACTCGTCCTCCCGAGACCTCGATCAGGCCAGCCACCAAAAGGGCGGGGCCTCGGGCCGTCGCGGCAACTGGCGGCGCATTTTCTGTCTCGACGGGCTTCCGGCCCATCGACAGCCAGACCTCATCAACCTTCAGGACCTTCGCCAGAGCCCGCACATTATCTTCTCGTGGGCGGCTGGTGCCGTGGACCCATTTATGCACCGTATTGACGCTGACCTTGACGCCCGCGACCTTCTCCAGCTCACGCTTCAACCAGGTCAGTCGCCCGAAAGGGGTTGGGGGCGCATGAGGGTGTCCCTCCAGGGCCTGGGTCAGCCTGTATCCGAATTCGGCGGTCGTTTCTTGTGCCACGGCGTCCTCACTTCTGCCCTAAGATCATTGCGGAACTGCAAACTTAATCCTTCACCTTTCAACAGGTAGTTGAATTATCAGCCCCCGTCAATGATTTTTCTGTTGACGAGAGGTTAAGGATGATAATAGTCGAGTGATTCGCTTGGCAATAACGTAATAAAATATGGGCCAAACGCCTGTTTATGGTTGCGCACGCCAAAGCGCAGAATGGGAGGTCTCCCGTTGGCAACCTGTCTTTTTGGTCAGGTATCCATCACCCGAAGGTGAGACTTCACGGCGTCGGTGATCCGCTCTTGGGTGGCGTCTTTGTCCGCGAGAATCCGTATCAGCTTTTCGTCGAAAGTGCCCCGTGCGAGGATGTGGTGAATGAACACGCGGTCCGCCTTCTGTCCGGGGCGGGGGAGCCGTGCGTTGAACTGCTGATACAGCTCAAGGCTCGGGTTCAGCCCGAACCAGACGATGTGGTGGCCGCCGAACTGGATATTCATGCCGTGACCTATCGAGGCGGGATGTGCGAGCAGCATCCTGACCTTGCCCGCGTTCCAGTCGTCCAGGGCGCCCGGCTCTTCGGCGACACGGGCGAAACGGTAGCGTTTTTTCAGCGCGTCCAGGTCGAACTTGTAAGAATAGGCGACCAACAGGTTCGCGCCCCCCGTTTCCGCCAGAATGGAATCCATCGCGTGCAGCTTGTGGTCATGGATGCGGACGACCTCTCGTTTCGGCGGGAAGCTATCCTCGTCGGTCCGATAGACCGAGCCGTTGGCGTATTGGAGTAGCTTGAAAGTCAGAACGCCTCGGTTGACGGCTTCAATGTCGTGCTCCTCCAGCGCCAGTTCGCGCTCGAAACGCCGGTAGTCGCGCATCTCCTTCTCGGTCAGTTCGACAAACACGTTCGAGGTGACGATTTCGGGGAGAGCGATCACGTCCCGGGTCTTGAGTGACACGGTGACGTCCTTGATTCGGCCGAGGATTTCCCGCTCCGCATTCGGTTTCGGTGTATGGGTCCAGCCCATGTAATCCGAGTCGAACCAGCGCCGAAGGAACGCGGTCTTGGTGGTGCCGAGCCGCCGCCCCTGGTCGATCAGGTAGAGCTGGCCCCACAGGTCGATCAGCCCGTTGGGGGTCGGGGTTCCGGTCAGTTCGATGACGTAAGAGATGTGCTTCCTGACCTTGGCCAGGGCGCCGAACTCCGACAGACGTCTGCTGCCGGTTCGTTTCCTCCCCTCTTTCAGGCGCGAGGATTCATCATAGACGATCCCGTCGAATGGCCACTCATGGCCCATCTCGCGCAAGGTGCGGTAGAGCCACACCACGTTCTCGCGGTTGATGATAGCGATTTCCTGAGAGGAGTCCGCCAGAAACTGCCGGAGCAGTTCTGTCCGCTTGGCAGGTGAAACGGATTGTCCGATCCGGGTGCCGCAAAGGCTGACCCATTTCAGGGGGCGCAGGTGGCTCCAGGCGCCGAACTCGTCCGGCCAGGTCATTTGGGCCACGCGAAGCGGGGCGATGATGAGCCAGCGCCGCACCATGAATTCGTCCAGCAACCAGCGCATCGCGGTGGCCGTCATCACGGTCTTGCCAAGTGACATTTGCACCGCAAGCAACGCGCCGGGCTTCTTCCCGAAGTCATCGCGCAGCCGGATTGCGAGGTCCCGCTGATAGGGGCGAAGATCGCCCGGGCACCTGAGAGCGCTGGGTTCACTCATCCGCGGGACCCTCATCCGACAGGGTGTCGAAAATCTCGCACCCGGTCTCGACGTCATTTACAACATGGACATTGAAGCCATTGGCCTTCATCCAGTTGATTTCCCGGCGCTGGGCGACCGAGAGCTTGCCGTTCGGGTCCTTGAACTCAATGACAACCAGCTGTCCGTCCGGGCCGAAAAACCAGCGGTCGGGGCAGCCGCGTCGGCCGATGAACTGCATCTTGCGCACGCGCCACCCCAAAGCGCGGGCGTGCTTGCAAACTTCGTTCTCGATGAAGGCTTCGCGGCGCGCCATGCCACACTTCATTCCTCAGTCCTTGATGAAAACCTTGGTGGTAAGCCCGGCAGCTTTAAGCGGCAACTTGTCGTCCGCCCATGCCGGGCGGGTGGTCATGCAGCGGATCAGCGTTTGCAGCGCGTCCTCGGCGCGGTCCTCGTGGGCAACGGCCACGATCTGGTCATGGACGTGCAGACGAATGTCGATGCCCGCCCGGTCGGCCAACGTCATGCCGTTTGCCAGAATGTCCCGGGCCACCGCCTGAGTGACGTTTTCGGCCAGCTTCCCGGGATGCGTAGTGACCCGGCGCCAGCGGCCGTTGTCCATCTGTTCGTAGGAGACCTGGGGTTTCAGTTCACCCCACGGCGTTCGCTTCTTGATGATCTTCGGGCGGAGGTAGTGCAGAAACCGCCCGCTGGGGAGCCTGATCCGCATGAACGGCTTCTTTAGGTCGATCCTGAGATAGCCTACCTTCTCGGGATTTCCGGTCCGTAGCACCCGACGCACAGCCCGGTCCAAATCCCACCAGAACTGGACCACATCGACGAACTTGCCCCGGAATGTCCTGACCGACAGTTCGGCCATCTCCCGGGTGAAGGGGACCTTCATGTTCCAGGCGTAGCCGAGAAGGCCGGTGGCTTCGATTTCTCCGGTGCGGGGGTTTTCCCGCTCTTCGCCCGGCCCCAGCATGTAGCCGCAGCCCAGCACCCCGGGCTTTGCCGTCGTCCGCATGGTCTTGTCGCCGGATTTGACGACCGCCTCGATCTCCTCGTAAGGCTTGCCGAACATATCCACGGCGAAGTCGATGTAAGGGTCCAGCCCTTCGCGGAACACGCGCAGAATCTTGTCGTCACGCGCCAGCCACCCGAGCACCACGTTCTCGATCGCGGAAAGGTCGGCATCGACCAGAAGATGACCCTCCGGTGCCTGCACCATCGGCCGAACGCAGGCGACCAGAACGTCCATCGGGTTCTCGTATTTGGCCCGGATTTCGGCCTCGGAAAGGTGCTCTACGTCATGCACCAGCTCGGGGACCCGATCCTCCAGATATTTCTCGGGTTTGGAGAGGTTCTGCGGCTGGAACCGGCGCCCCGCCCAGCGCCAGGTCCGCCCGGCGCCCGCGAACTGGTGGCATCCACGGAGTTTACCGTCGGCGTCGGTTGCGACCAGAAGCGCGCGGAACTTCTTCACCGATGATTTCGAGACGCGGAGCCGAAGGTCGAGAACCTCCTTGTATTCCGGGCTGTAAGCGAAGGGATCGGCGTCTTCGTCATGTTCCCATTCCTCGACCATCTTCGCCGCGCGCTCGACATGGCCCTTCTTGAGGTCCTCGAACGGGTAGCCGTTCGCCCGAAGCCATGGCAGGAGCTGCTGGGTGCTGTTGGGATTTGACAACCCGGTCAGCTGACCCATCCGTCGCAGGTCCTTGCGGATCGTGCTTTCGGTCAGTCGCACCGCCGCCCGCACGGCGTTCATGTTGATGGGGATACCCGCGTCGTTGATCTTCTGGTCCAGGTGCCAGAGCCGCCATTCGTGGTCCGGCATCTGGAATTTCCTGAGCCGCCGGTAGATGGCGCGTTCGGCAATCACGTCCTGGCGGTTGTATTCGAGAAACTCCTGCCAGTCCGCGGGATCGGTTTCCGCGGTGCTCCGGGTCCAGGGCTTGTTCTTCGTCGGCTTTCGGGGCTTGCAGAACTTCCTGACCAGCAGCGTGCCGCGCTGGAGTTTCTTCTGGTCTTCGGCCAGCCCGATGACCTCTCCGCATTTCGACAGCTTCCCCGGCAGCGACAGAGAATAGGCGAGCGCCATCACGTCCAGCCAGCGTTCCCGGGCAACGGCAATCCCCAGCGTGTGCCGGGTGATCGCCATTTCGAACGGCGCGTTCCAGGCCGCCAGAGTAACTGTGGGGTCGCGCAGAACCTCGGCCAGTTCCTGGGGCATTTCCTCGCCGAGAGCGGGAACCCACTGCCTGACCGGGCCGTCGCCCCAGCCGTAGGCGAGCATGAGAACCTCGGTCGATGGATGCAGGGCATAGACCGAAGCACCGGTCTTCTTGAGGTCGATCTCCGAGAAGGTCTCGTAGTCGAGATGGAAGATCGGCCGCCCTGGCGGCGGGGCATGGGCGAGCGCGACGCTCCTGAGATAGGCGTCAATCGGCATCGCGGGCCTCTAGCTCAGAAGCTCTTTCACCGTAACCTTCGAGGAAGGCGTCGGTGTCCTTGAGCGCATGGAAGGCGTCCCGGAAATCACAGATGAACGCCTTTGCGACCTCGGGAACGATTGCATTGCCATAGCAGCGCAAAAGCCCCACGCGGGCGGGAGACCCATTAGCCAGCGGGAATGTTCCGGGTTCAACGGGGCGCCACCTTCCATCCCGGCAGAGGAGCCAGTCAGCATCTCTCCAGAAGCCGTTCGTCGGACCGGGGTGCCCAGGGCCAGCAGCGCCTGTCGGGGCAGCTGATCCACTCGCTTTCGCTTCGATCCGTCCGGGTTCACCGCCTCCGTCGCCATGCCGGGCGTGTCCTTCCAGTCCCGCGCCGACGCCGTGACCCAGCCCGCCAGCGCGGCCATCTGATCCAGCGGAACTCCCGCGTCGGTCGGTCGGGGCGGCAGCGTTCCGCGAGAGCCATCCCGCGCGGTCGTGGTGGCCCAGCCCCGGCAGGGCAGATCGGCGATGGTAGGCCCCGAAAAAGAGCCGCTGGCGGATATGCGGTGCACCGACGCCCGCAGCGCAAAGATCGGTCGTCCCGAGGGCGTAGTCCGCTGCTTCCAGGTCAGCCGATACAAGGTCGAGCCAACCGAGGCCGTCCTTCGACGCAACCTGTTCGCCAAATACGACGACAGGCTGGCACTCTCGGATGAGGTCGAACCATACGGGCCAAAGGTGGCGGTCATCTTCGGTTCCCTTGCGTTTTCCGGCGGATGAAAAAGGCTGGCACGGGCATGAGCCGGTCCAGGCAGGGCTGTCGTCCGGCCAGTCTGCCAGACGCAAGGCGTAGCTCCAGACGCCGATCCCCGCGAAGAAATGACATTGGGTGAACCCCGCGAGGTCTCTCGGATCGACCTCCCGAATGCTGCGGTCATCGACCTCGCCCTGTGCGATGAGGCCGACCTTGATCAACTCCCGCAGGACGGCTGCTGCCTCTGGATCATTCTCGTTGTAGTAGGCCGTCATCGGTCGTCCGGCGCCTCGCGGGGGATAGTGGGCGCGGTCAGAGTGTGAGTGGTGGCAAACCGCGCCCGTTCCGGTCAGTCGAGGAGGTCGTCGTCTTCGTCGAAATCGTCCTCCTCGTCGTCGTCATCGAAAGCGTCGGCACCCACGGGCGGGCTGCCGAAGTGCTCGCCATCCTCCCAGAAACGCACGGCTTCCAGGCTCGCAAACAGGCCGGGGGCGCCGCCCTTCTTGGTGCCGTAGAGCCGGACAATGGCCTCGACATAGCAGCCGCCGTAGAAGGGCGAATTGTCGGGATCGACGGTCTTCTTGTTGCGGTGCAGCAGGGTGATCGGGTTGGGGTTGGAGGCCCGGAGGACCATCATGTCCTCGTAGCCGTCCT
The DNA here is from genome assembly GCA_026982515.1 of Paracoccaceae bacterium. Classification (GTDB taxonomy): domain Bacteria; phylum Pseudomonadota; class Alphaproteobacteria; order Rhodobacterales; family Rhodobacteraceae; genus S012-89. The sequence continues at coordinate 4,973 of JALSGY010000094.1, read as the reverse complement.
TCACGTCGCCGTTCTGATTGTAGCACTCGTTGCCGTCCTTGAAGCAGATGCGGTCATCCTTGTAGCGCAGGCCGGTCTTCTTGAACGCCTGTTCCTCGGCTGCCGCCATCGCCGCCTTGATGCGCTTGATGTTCTGCCTTCCGACCTTGGTCGAGGGGTCGATCAGGAAGGCCGCCGAATACTTCGGTGTCGCGTCCTCGGTCGCCTTCTGCTTTTCGGTCAGATGCGGGTAAGAAAGCCGGACGTTCTTGAGGTAAACCTCGCGGGGGTCTTTCTCGGTTGCCATGTCGTTTCCTTTCTTCGGTTGACGGTTTACGTTTTTGGTGAATATCCGGGCATGGCTAGTCGTCGAACTTGTCTGCCTGGCTGATTGCGGGGCGCTTGTCGTCCTCGGGAACCAGGACGGGTTTTCCTTCCGCTTGCGTCCAGAAGCGTTCGAGGCGCTCGGATTTGTCGGGGGGTAGTTTTTTCTCGGCCTGCGCGGGCGAGATAAGCTTCTTCGGGTGGAACATCTCTGACGGGCCGAGGGACTTCGACAGGAATTCCTCTGCCGCCTTCTCGTCGATCCATTTCTTGACTCCCCTGCGGCCCCTGACCGCCTTGATGCCTGGCGGCGGGTTGCCTGACAGGGTGTCGGCGAGCACCTTGGCGTGCACGGAATCGAGCCACCGACGGATCATGTCGGAGTTCAGCACAACCTTCGCCAGCCTGTCAGGGGTCATGGTGTCGGCATCGTTCAGCTGGAGTTCGTCACCGTCCAGATCGTCGAACTTGGAGCCCATGAGTTCCAGATTGAAGCGGGCCAGTTCCGGGCAGATGCCTTTCGCGGGGCAGAAGCGGCACTGCTTTTCCCCGGCGTTGAGGGCTGGATCGTCGCTGTGAACGGCCTCGTATCCCGCCTCAAGGGTTGTGCCGAATTCCAGCAACTCGTCGAGCGATACCTGCCACTCCCCGCCGCCGCCCTGCGCCCGGGGTTGGTCGATGACAAGGAGGAACTCGGTCGCGTCGGTCTCGAACCGGGCGACATTATCCCAGAACCCGAGCGCGTAGGTCATAAGCTGCTCGTTGTGCTCGGGCGAGACGGGGACGCCTGCGCCGTATTTCAGGTCGTTAATGGTGATGAGGTCGTCTGAGATGATCCCCACGTCCAGCGTTCCGAACTGCCCCGGTAGCCAGCGGTCGAATGAGACGCGCATCTCGTTCACGACGCGCCCGGGGCGTTCACGAACCCACTCGATCCCTGGGCGCAGCGCCTCGACCATCTCTTCCGTAACTTCGAACTCGAACCCGTCGGCCTTGATGGTTTGGCCGAGAAATTCCTCTGGCTCGAAGCCGAAGGCCAGACAGGATTCCCGGATATGATGGGCCACTGTCCCCTCGGCGGCGAACTCGCTGCTGCGGTCCTCTCCGAGTGTTTCGCACAAGCCCACCGATCCCGGGCAGCGGAGCCAACGGTGTGCGGCAGAAGGAGAAAGCCTGGCGTGCGCCGAGGGCATCAGATGCGCCCCCCTTGGTGGCGTAGCCAGTTTGCGAACAGCACACGCTGATAGGGTTCTCCAAGGTCGGAAACCGAGGCCGCATCGTTCTCGTTCAGCCAGTCATGCAGCAGGCTCGACCGGCGGATTTCCTCAGCATGGTTCTGTGCATCGTTGAGCCACTGGTTTACCGCGTTCACACACTCATCAATGCCGGGTTCTTCCCATTTGTCCTCATCTTCGTTGCCGCGCTGTTCCTCAGAGCCGCCGAGAATTCGGTCGAGCATCGAGGCCTCAGCAGGGGAATCGACGATGCTGGAAGCCCAATGATCGCCTTCCGCCCCGTTCATCGGGGCCGTGAGTTGCGCGATGAGTTCGGCGAAGCGCCCGGTCGGTTTCGGGCGGTCGTCATTCAGGGTCCCTTGCGCCTCGGTGTCTAGGAGAATGGCACAGCAGGCCATGACGTGGCCGAGATGGTGCACGCCGGAATCCTCGGCGCTATCCTCGCCATCCCACCAAGCCATCAGATGCCTCATAGCGGCTTCGTAGTAAACGGAGGCCGTCACCGGATGCTCCCGGTAGTTGACCCTGCCGTATTTCTGCGCCCCGTCACGCATGGCAAGTCCAAGATGGATCAGCGCTACGGGCGGGACGTCTGCAACGCCCGGCTTGGCCATTCCGAAACGGGTCTTCGGGTTCGTGTCAACGAGTTTCATCTTGTGTCTCGATGCGCTGGTGCGCGGGCACCCCGGTTTCAGGGAGGAAGAGGTGTGGGTAGGGTGCCCGCGCAAGGCGCTCGTCAGTCGAGCATTTCGTCCATGTCCTCGTCATCGTCCCCCGCAGCTTCGGCTACGAGGTCGTCGATGGCGTCGAAGCCGAGATTGGCCCCGGCCTCCCAATGGGCGATATAGGCTGCCAGTTTCGCCCGCTCGGTGTCGTCTTCGAGGTCGCTGAGCTTCTTCACGCCGAGATGCTCGAACGCCGCGCTCACATTCTTCTTCTTCGCTTCGCGTTCGTCCTCGTCTTCGCCGTCGAGGTAGGCCCGGGCAATCTGGCGAATTGCGCTCTCATCCACCGCGCCCCTGACCGCAACCGGCTTCCGCTTCCGAGCGGTTCCGTTCTTTTTTGCAGCCGCCTTTTTCGATGCGGCCTTCTTCTGAGGTTCGCTTTTCTCGGCCTTGGCCTCCTCAGACGCTTCGTCATCGACGGCTTTCTTGGGCTGTGCCGACTTCGATGCAGTCCGGGCAATCTCTGCGAACTTCGCGTGAACTTCGGTGTTTTCCCTGACTGCGGCCGTGAGTTCCGCAATCGCAGCTTCCAGGCTCATGTGGTGCTCCTCTCATTTGTCTTGGCGAATCTTCCGATGCGGCCCTTCTAACGCACAATATATGGTAGCTTCAACTGAAAAGTGATATTTCCCTACACAAGTAATTATGATAGCCGTATCAGCTAAAGAATCATCAGAAAGGGTAAGGCCATGCCGGGCAAGGGAAAACCGCTCCACATCTACAATGACCTCTACAACCTGCTGATGGAATACTTCCCGGATCACCGAACGCCTGGCGGGTTCTTCGACGTGCCTGGCTTTGCCAAGGACCTCGGCCTGAGCCACGAAACCGTCTATCGGGCTCTCAGGCATGATTCACTCAAGATTCGTGTGGCGTTGGAAATCCTTCGGCTTTCGCACGACCGCCACCCAGAGATGCCCCTCTACTGGGAAAACCTGATCCGCTTCGCGCTTCCCGAGTTCAAGCAATACAGCGACGGCTCCGCCTCCTGCTGACGGCGCTCGGCTGGCGTGATTCTGGAGGGGCGAATGTCAGGCAAGAACGATTTTCACAAGTTGCGTATCTCGACCGGGCAGGAAAACCGCGGCCGGGTCAAGAACATCACGATCACCTGGCGAAAATTCTGCCGCAAATTCGAGCGTCCGTCGGTGGACGAGGGTTTGACCTTCGCCCAATACCTCAAGCTTTCAGTCGATGAACAAGGCGTCCGCAAGGCGGCTCCAGGCTTCATCGTTGGGGCGCATTTCAAGGACGGCAAGCGTCGCTTGGTGAACATGCTCAAGCGCACACTACTGTCCTTCGATCTCGACGCAGTGACGCCCGCCCAGGTGGGCGAGATCGAGATGGGTCTGTCGCCGATCTGCGACTATGAGTTCCTGCGGCACACCACCCGCAAGCATTGCCCGGAGAGTCCGCGCTGGCGCATCCACATGCCTCTGTCCCGACCGGTGGACCATGACGAGGCGAATGCGCTCACCCGCATCTTGGCCGCGCGCCTGTTCGCCGATCCGCAAGCCTCGATCGACGCGGTGGATGTAGTCTCGCACCGTTTCGCCCAAGTCTCATACATGCCGTCGCGTTCACGCGACCAGGAATACCGCTGCGAACGCAACGAAGGCGAAATCCTGGACGTGGACGCGATGCTTGAGTCGTTCGAGGGCGACTGGCGCGACCATACCCAGCTGCCCATGCGCTCGGACGAAAAGACCGCCCGGGGAGCGGACCCCAACCGCAAGATGGAAGACCCGCGCGAGAAACCGGGGATCATCGGCGCATGGTGCCGCACCTACACAGTGGACGAGGTGATCGCCAAATTTCTTGCCGACATTTACGAGTCCGGTGTCAGCACAGACGGCCATCCGCGCTACACCTATGTCCCGGGCACCGCCGCCAATGGGGCTGTGTCATACGATGACGGGCTGTTTCTTTATTCCCACCATGGTTCGGACCCCATCGAGGGGGCAGCGAACGCCTGGGACCTGATGCGCATTCACAAGTTTGGCCACCTCGACGAGTCGGTGCGCGAAGGCACTTCGCCGGGCAAGCTGCCAAGCTACCGGGCAATGGTAGAGTTCGCGGGCCGTGATCCCGCGGTCAAGGAGGCCCTGCTGGAGGGGCGGCGTGCCAGTTTCGATGACGACACCGAGAACACGGCCGGGCGGTTCGACGATGACGAGCCGGGCGAGGGAGAAGTTAGAGAGATTGTTCGGGACTCGAATAAACCGAGCAAGAAGAGCTGGCGCACCGCCCTTGTCGTGCACCCCGAGACCGGAGCGGTCGCCAAGACCGTCCACAACGTCAACCTGATTTTCCAACACGACCCGATCTTCAAGGGCACCATCTCCTACAACCTCTTCACCCGGAAGATCGTCACCCGAAAGCTGGTGGACTTCCCCGGGCTGGACCTGTCGCGCGTGCCGATCGAGGATCACTTCAACGGGCGCGAGTGGCTGGACGCCGACGAATACGACCGCAAGCTGATCCTGGCCGCGCCGGAAGAACAAGGCGGCTACGGTCTGGATGCGAGCGTGCTGGACATTACCGCGGCTGTCGAGACAGCGGCCAGGTGCAATTCCTTCCACCCGGTGATCGACCGGCTGGAGAGCCTGGAATGGGATGGGATCGAGCGGGTCGAGACCTTTTTCATCGACTACCTCGGGGTCGAGGACAATGCCTACCATCGTGAGGCAGCCCTGGCCTGGTTCACTGC
>JALSGY010000093.1 GCA_026982515.1 Paracoccaceae bacterium | reverse complement strand
TGGCGAGTAGGAAAGGATCAAGAAAGATGATCAGGAAATTTGCACTTTCTGCTCTCACGGCGCTGGCGCTTGGTGCCGGCGGGGTGCATGCGGGTGAAGACAAGGGCGGAATCGAAGATGTTGATTTCAGCTTCGAGGGCCCTTTTGGCACCTGGGACAAGGCTCAGCTGCAGCGCGGCCTGCAAGTCTATACCGAGGTCTGTGCCGCCTGCCACGGCCTTCGCTACGTGCCGATCCGCACACTGACCGATCTGGGCTACACAGAGGCCGAGGTGCGCGCCTATGCCGAGCAGTTCGAGGTCTACGATCCCGAGATCGACGATACCCGCCCGGCCCTGCCGCGCGATTCCTTTCCGCCGTCGAGCCTCGAAAACGCTCCTGACCTCAGCGTGATGGCCAAGGCCCGTGCGGGCTTCCACGGCCCTTATGGCACCGGCCTCAACCAGCTGTTCAAGGGCATGGGCGGGCCGGAGTACATCGTGGCCTTTCTCACCGGCTTTACCGGCGAGGAAAAGGAACAGGCCGGTTCCACCATTTATGAAAATACCGCCTTCCCCTACGGCTGGACGGCGATGCCCCAGCCGCTCTTCGGCGAGGACGTGGAGTATGCCGATGGCAGCCCCAACGACGTTCAGTCCATGGCCGAGGATGTGGCCGCCTTCCTGATGTGGACGGCGGAGCCGAAGATGATGGTGCGCAAGAAGGTGGGCTTCATCTCGGTGATCTTCCTCACCGTCTTCGCGGTGCTGCTCTATCTCACCAACAAGCGCCTCTGGGCCCCGATCAAGGGCCGCAAGACGCAGCCCTGAGCGAGCATCGGCGGACAGAAAGCGAAAATGAACGCGCCCCGTTCGGGGCGCGTTTTTTCTTGCCCGAACCACTTGTGTTTCGTGGATCTGGTGCCAGGTCCGGCTGAATGATGGGGTCAGCCCCGGGCTCCGCCCCCGAGGTAATCGCGCAGAGCGCGCGGCGGGTCGGCCAGCAGCCGGGCCGTGGGCACCGGCACATGGGCCAGCCCGTCGGCCACCAGCACCGCCCTGTCGGTGATGCGTTCGGCATCGCGCGGGTCGTGGCTGACCATCAGCAGGGTGGCGCCGGTCTCGCGGCACAGCTCCGCCACGAGGTCGAGCATTTCCTCCCGCAGCGCCGGCCCGAGGGCGGCAAAGGGTTCGTCCAGCAACAGCAGGGGACGGGCGCGTACAAGCACCCGGGCAAGGGCGACCCGGCTTTGTTGTCCGCCCGACAGGGCCGCCGGCTTGCGCTCCTCCAGCCCGGCGAGCCCAACCCGTGCCAGCGCGCCCCTGACACGGGCGCGTTCCGCCGAGGCCAGCTTCAGAGAGGGGCACAGCCCGAGGGCCACGTTGTCGAAGGCGGACAGGTGCGGAAAGAGGTTGTTGTCCTGAAAGATCATCGTCACCGGACGCTCGCCGGGGGGCAGTGGGGTCAGATCCTGCCCCTGCCACAGCACGCGCCCCGCGCTGGGGCGGATGAAACCGGCGATGGCGCTCAGCAGGGTCGATTTGCCCGCCCCCGAAGGGCCGATCACCGCCACCATCGCGCCGGTCTCGAGAGTGAAATCGGCGCGCAGTTCGAAACTGTCCTGCCGCACGGTCAGGCCTTCAAGTGTCAGCATTCACCCGGCCTCCCCTGTCGAACATCCAGAACAGCGTTACCGCCAGTATCAGGAGCAGCAGCCCGGCCCCTGCGGCATCCTCCATGCGGTAGGCAGCCATCAGGCGATAAAGCTGCAGCGGCAGTGTGGCCTGCTCGGGGTCGGCAAACAGCGCGATCACGCCAAGATCGCCCATGCTCAGCGCTGCCGCAAGCCCCGCGGAAAAGCCGATGGGCCGGCGCAGGCGCGGCAAGTGCAGATGCCGCAGCCGTGCCAGGCCGCGCATTCCGAGGCTGTCGGCCAGCGGCCCGAAGCGGCCCTCCACCCGGGCCACCGCCGGCACCAGGGCGCGCAGGGCGAACGGCAGGCTCATCGCGGCATTGACCACCACGGTGACCGGCAGCGCCAATGCCACCGGATCGGCTACCGGATAGAGCAGTATGAACAGCCCCGTGCCCATCACCAGCGGCGAGGCCGCCACCGAAAGATAGCCCAGCGCCTCCAGCCAGCCTGCCAGCCGCCGCCCGCGCAGGTGCCACACGGCAAAGGCCAGCGGTAAGGCAAGCGCCAGCACCAGCACCGCCGAGGAGAGCGCCACCACGACAGAGCGCAGCGCCGCCGCCTGCACGGCCGGGGGCAGGCTGAACAGTGCCGGGGCGCCGCGCAGCACGATCATGCCCAGCGGCAGCAGCAGGAAGGCGGCGGCCAGCCCGATCCAGGCGGCATCGGCGATGCGGTGCCCCATGCCGGCGGCCTCGGGGCGCTCGGCCACCCTGTCAAGCCCGCCACCCGTGGCCTGCGGCACCTGAACCCACAGCGCCAGCCCCGCCGCCGCCGCGCCTATGGCGAACTGCACCAGCGCCAGCAGCGCCGCGCGGCCAAGATCGAAGTCGAACCGGAAGGCCTGATAGATGGCCAGTTCCACCGTCGTGGCGCGGGGCCCGCCGCCAAGCGCCAGCACCACGGCAAAACTGGTCGTGCAGATCACGAAGATCACCACGAAGGCTCCGGGCAGAACCTCGCGCAGCATCGGGCGCTCCAGCTCGCGCCCCACGTCGCGGGCCGAAAAGCCCAGCGAGGCGGCCAGACGGAAGCGCTCGGCCGGAATCTCCAGCCAGCCCTGCAACAGCAGGCGGGTGGCCAGCGGCAGGTTGAAGAACACATGTGCCAGCACCACCCCGTGCAGGCCGTAAATCCGGAACGGCGGGAAACCGAACCAGCCGAGAAACTGGCTGAGCAGTCCGGCCCGCCCGAACACCGCCAGAAGCCCCAGCACCGCGACGATGACCGGCAGGATGAAGGGCGCGCCCAGCAGGGTGATCAGCACCCCGCGCCCGGCAAAGCGCCGCCGTGCCAGTGCGCGTGCCACCGGGATGGCCAGCGTCACGCTGATCAGTGCCGAGAGCGTGGCCTGCAGCAGCGTGAAACGCACCGCCGCCCAGTCGGACGGGCCGAGCCGGGCGGCGAATTCGGCCCGCCAGGCAACAGCGCCCAGCGTGCCCAGCGTCAGGGCCAGCACCACGGCCGCCGCCGCGATGCCGGCCCCGACGGCAAGGTTCAGTTGCCGGCCGCGCTCAGCCATTCGCTCAGCGCCGCGTCACGCATGCGCTGTGCCTCTTCGGGGCTGTAAAGCAGGGCCTTCTCCGGCTGGATCAGGGTCTCGAAACCATCGGGCAGCCCCGAGGCCGGCACCACCGCCGGATACATCCAGTTGGTGGTCGGAATGATGGACTGGAAGGCGTCGGAGACCATGAACCGCAGGAACTTGTCGGCCAGCTCGGGCTGATCGGAGGAAGCCACCTTGCCGGCCACTTCGACCTGCATGTAATGGCCCTCGTCGAAGGCCGCCGCCGCCTTGGTATCGTCACCTTCGGCGATCAGGTGATAGGCCGGCGAGGTGGTGTAGGAAAGCACCATGTCCGCCTCGCCCTCGAGAAACATGCCGTAGGCCTCGGACCATCCCTTTGTAACGGTCACCACCCGGCGGTTGAGCCCCTCCCAGATTTCGGGCGCCCGCTCACCGAATGCCGACTTGACCCACAGAAGCAGCCCCAGGCCCGGCGTGGAAGAGCGCGGGTCCTGGATGACGATCGACAGGTCGGAATCGATCAGTTCGGCAAAGTTGCGGGGCGGGTTGGGCACTTTCGTCCTGTCATAGACGAAGGCGAAATAGCCCCAGTCAAAGGGCAGGAACAGCGGGTCGTCCCACGCGACGGGCAGATCGAATGACGCCTCCACGCCGTGGGGGGCGAACAGGCCCGTCCCGGCCGCCGCCGCGGTGAGGTTGGTGTCGAGCCCCAGCACCACATCGGCCCTGGTGCGCTCACCCTCCAGCCGCAGCCGGGCCAGCAGGGCCGCTCCGTCGCCGGCACCCACGAATTTCAGATCGCAGTCGCAGATCTCTTCGAAGGCCTTTTCAACCTGCGGGCCGGGCCCCCAGTCGGATACGAAGCTGTCATAGGTGTAGACGGTGAGTTCGGGCTTTTCCTGGGCCTGCACGGCGCCAGCAATGGCCAGAATTCCCGCTGCGATGATCGGATATCTCATGTCTCATCCTCCATGCACGACGGGCGGGGTTCGGTCAGAGGATGTCTCACCTTCCCTCCGCCGGTCTTAACCGGTTCAGGTTCAACGGGTTTGCGAGTATCGCATCTCAGCCCTGTGCGGGCACCCCGAGGTGAGGCCGTCTCTAGGCAACTGGCGGCAGGAGCGCAAGGAAAAATCCCCGGCGGCCCGGGAAAGACCATTCCGGGGCGCCGCGAATCCACCCCGAAACATTGAGCTTTTCCGGCCCATGGCCTAGACCGGTAGCCGATCGGGAGCAAAGCGCATGAGCCTTAACACCTTCGGACATCTGTTTCGTGTTACCACCTGGGGCGAAAGCCACGGCCCGGCCATCGGCGCCACGGTAGACGGCTGCCCGCCGGGCGTGCCGCTGGAGGCGGCGATGCTTCAGCGCTGGCTCGACCGGCGCAAGCCGGGGCAGTCGCGCTACACCACCCAGCGGCGCGAGGCCGACGAGGTGGAGATTCTCTCGGGCGTGTTCGAGGGCCGCACCACCGGCACGCCGATCCAGCTGCTGATCCGCAACACCGACCAGCGCTCGAAGGATTACGGCGACATCGCCGAG
>JALSGY010000092.1 GCA_026982515.1 Paracoccaceae bacterium | reverse complement strand
GGAAATCTTGGCGGGTCCCACACCGGATCCAGTCGCCGACGCGAGGTCGTCCGGGCCGGTATCCGCGGACGGGGCTGATCGCGTTCCGGACCGGCCAGGCAGAACCAATAACATGAAATTCGATAACGCCATGCCAGCATTTAGATAGATATTGCGAGGGAGGCCATGCCTGGCCTGGTTATCAGGAATCTGTCGCCCGAATTGCATCGCAAGCTCGAGGAGAGGGCCCGCCGCCACCATCGAAGCATGGCCGAGGAGGCGGTGGCGATCCTGGAGCAGGCGCTGGAAGGTGGCGAAGGCGTCAAGGAGGCGCCGCCGCCATACAGAGGGCGGTTCACGCTCACCCAGGAATTTCTCGACCGCGCCAGACGCGAGGGCCGGGAGTGATCGTCGTCGACGTCAACGTCGTGGCCTATTTCCTCATCGAAGGCGAGCACACGGAACGGGCCAGGGAGCTATGGCGGCGCGATCCCGACTGGCGCTTGCCTCCCTTGTGGCGGCATGAGTATCTGAACGTGCTGGCCACGTTCGTGCGCCGCTGTCACCACCGATGGTAAAAGTCCGTAAAACACCGATTTGAGATGTCCTCTCGATCAAGCCGGGGCATCCTTGTGTTGTGCGAAGACGCAAGGAGGGTCCCATGCTCAACCGAGAGGACTGGCTCATGATACGAGAGATGCGAGCAAAAGGGTGCTATTGGCGCGAGATCGCCGAGCGCGTGGGCTGCTCGGAGCGGACGGTGCGCCGGGCGTTGAAGCGGGGCGGGCCGGTGCCGAGGCGCCGCAGCGGGGTGCGGCCGAGCAAGCTGGATGCCTATAAAGCGCAAGTGGATCAGTTGCTTGCCGAGGGGGTCTGGAACGCCACGGTGATTTTCGCCGAGATCAAGGCCCGCGGCTATGCCGGTGGGATCAGCATCCTGCGGGACTATATGCGGCCCAAGCGTGCCTTGCGCAAGGCGAAGGGTACGGTTCGCTTCGAGACGGCGCCGGGGCGGCAGCTGCAGAGCGACTGGGGGCAGATCGAGACGCTGCTCGGTGGCGAGCCGATGCGCGTGCATTTTGTCGTCAACACCCTGGGCTACTCGCGCCGGTTCCATGTCTGGGCGGCGGCGTGCGAGGACGCCGAGCACACCTACGAGGGCCTGATCCGGGCCTTCGAGCACTTCGGCGGGGTGCCCGCCGAGGTCTGGGTCGACAACCAGAAAGCGGCGGTGCGCTCGCACGGGCTGGACGGGCAGGTGCGGTTCAACCCGGGATTCCTGGCGTTGGCCTCGCACTACGGGTTTGCGCCCAAGGCCTGTCGCCCACACCGCCCGCAGACCAAGGGCAAGGACGAGCGGATGGTGCGCTACGTGAAGGAGAACTTCTTCCAGCGCTACCGGGCCTTCGAGAGCCTGGATCACCTCAACCGCCTGTTGGGGCGATGGCTTCGCGAGGTGGCCGATGAGCGGGTGCATGGCACCCACCAGGCGGTGGTCTGGGAGCGGTTCGAGCAGGAGCGGCCCCACCTTGCGCCCCTGCCGCCGGTGCGCTTCGAGACCAGCTACCGCGAGACCCGGCGGGTGGCGCTGGATGCCTTGATCGACGTGCGCGGCAACCGCTACAGCGTGCCGGCACACCTGTGCGGGGAGACGGTGGCCATCCGGATCACGCTGGATGGCGTGCTCAAGGTGTTCGATGCCGAGGGGGTGCTGGTGGCCGAGCACCGGCTGCGCCCGAAGGCCGCGGGTTGGCAGGTGGTACCGGAGCACCATGCCCGGCTCTGGGCTGAGGTCAAGGTCGAGGCCCGCAGTCTTGCCTGCTACGAGGAGGTGGCGTCATGGAACTGATGGGCCTGATGGCCAAGCTCAAGATGGAGCACCGGCCGGGGAGCGTGGATGCCCTGTGCGAGCAGGCGGCAAAGCGGGATCTGGACTACCGCCGCTTCCTCGCCGAGGCCCTGGCCACGGAATGGGCCGGACGCCACCAGAAGGGCCTGGAGAGCCGCCTCAAGCAGGCGCGGCTGCCCTGGATCAAGACGCTCGAGCAGTTCGACTTCGGCTTCCAGCCGGCCATCGACCGGAAGGTGATCCGCGAGCTGGCGGGGCTGGCCTTCGTCGAGCGGGCCGAGAATCTCATCCTGCTGGGGCCGCCCGGGGTGGGAAAGACCCAGGTATCCATCTCTCGGGGGGCAGATCACGGCAAATGGCAGGTTCCTTCGGGCTGCCTCGACGAAGTGATCGCGGGTCTGGACGGCCGCAACCGCCCGGACGCCGAGGGGCAAGACGATGGCGAGTGCGGAGGAGCCGCCGGATCTGCCCCCCTCTTGTTGCGGGATACTGCAGGGTTGCGAACCGGCCTCCTTCGCCCACGAGACGCTGGGAAACCTGTCCCGACGAGGTGAGGCAGCAAGTGAGGGAGGCGCGCCGGAAGCAGGCAAGCGTGACGAGATTGTGGCGTCGGCGACGGCCACGAATCAAAGACCTGGCTGTGCCCTTCCAGCTTCGCGTTCGCACAGGAGCCACATGATCGGGAGGGGCGCCATGCATCAACGCATCATCGGTATCGACCTCGCCATCCGCGGGCGGCAAGTCGCGCAGATCTTCGACGGCGGCGTGCCCGTCGGCAAGCCCCTGCGCTTCGGGCTCGATGCCGAAGCGCTCGAGCGCTTCGTCGCCAGGGTCAAGAAAGGCGTTGCACCGCAGACGCCGATCCGGGCGGTGATGGAGCCGACTGGGATGGCCTGGTTTCCGGTCGCCACCTGGCTGCACGATGCGGGCATCGAGGTCATCCGGGTCAAGGGACAGCGGGTCAAAGCGCTACGGCGCTATCTCAGCGAGCACGCCAAGACCGATCTGGCCGACGCCCACCTGCTGGCGGCGATACCACACTTCGGTGGCCGTGCGTTCAATCCGGTCCACATCCCGACGCCGTCACGCCATGCCCTCCAGCGCCTGAGCAAGCAGCGGCACCGCTACCGCGAGCAGATCTGCGCCGCGCGTCGGCGGCTGCTCGACCTGATCCGCTGGGCTGCGCCGGCGCTGGAGCCGGTGCTGCCGGACCTCACAAGCCGGCTCGGCCTCGCCCTGCTCGGTGATTACTTCAACCCGCATCGCGTCCTCGCGGCTCGTCGCGACATCTTGCGGTGCTTCATCGCCCGCCATGCCGCAGGCAGCCATCCGCGCAGCGGCCACTTCGTCGAAGAGCTCATCGATGGACTGCGGGAGGCGGCGCGCAGGACTCTGGCGCTACACCGCGGATGGGTCGACTTTGAGGCCCTGCAATTCGAGATCGCCCAGGAGATCGAGCTGCTGCGCATGCTTCAGCGCCAGACCGAGGCGCTCGAACGGCGGATCCAGTCCCTGTACCGAGAGCACGATCCCGAGGGCCTCCTCCAGACCATCCCCGGGATTGGACCGCACATCGCCCCGGTCCTTCTCGCGATTCTCGGTGATGTGCGCCGCTTCCCCAATCAGCGGCAGCTGCGCGGATTCTGTGGGCTCTTTCCCACCTGCAGCGCCTCTGGTGGCGTGGAAAAGCCCGGGCAGCGTCTGATCAAGGGCGGCAACGACCGCATCAAGCGGGCGCTCTATCTCGCCGCCGATACCGCCCGCAGGATCGATCCGCAGCTGGCCGAACTGTACTGGCGGCTGATGGTCCGCCGAGGGCATCACCACAAGCAAGCCCTGTGCGCGGTGGCAAACCGGCTGGTCAACCGAATCTACCGCGTGCTCAAGACCGGAAGGCCCTACGAGCTGCGTGCGCCCGACGGCCGTCCCATCGACCTCGCCGAGGCGAAGCAGATCGTGCGCGAGCGCTATTCCGTGCCATTGGAGATCCGGATGACACGCCGACGACATCGCGAACCTGTCGCAGAAGACGCTTGACGATCGGTACGAGATCACTTGGCCATCGCCCTGGGCGTGAAGGCGGCCGAGGCCGGCCACCGGGTGCTGTTCCTGACGCTGGAGGCACTCATGACCCGGCTCAAGCGGGCCCAGCAGGAGAACCGGCTGGAGCGCCAACTCCAGCAGCTGGTCTACCCCAAGGTGCTGATCATCGACGAGATCGGCTACCTGCCCTTGAGCCGCCAGGAGGCGTCGTTGTTCTTCCGGCTGGTGGCCAGGCGCTACGAGCGGGCTTCGATGATCCTCACCTCCAACAAGGGGTTCGTGGACTGGGGCGAGGTCTTCTCCGATCAGGTCATCGCCACCGCCATCCTCGACCGCCTGCTCCACCACGCCACCACCCTCAACATCAAGGGCGAGAGCTTCCGGCTCAAGGAGAAGCGCAAGGCCGGGCTCGTCACCGCATCCGTCAACCCATCAGAACCCCAAGGAGGCAAGTGACCCGACGCATGCGGCCTGGTCAGCCAACCTCAAATCGTTGAAAACCGGACATCTCGAATCGGTGAAATGCGGACAAAGCGCGTCGGTGTTGACAAGGAGGCTGGCTACGCCAAAAGTATCGATCAGGGCACCGCCGAGGGCATGCGTGCCATCGTACCGAGACTCGTTCCCGTCCCCGCCGGTGCCTTCTTGAACGCCACTGGGCGGCTTACGGCTCCTTGCCGAGGGCAGCAAACAACTCATAGGTTCTCACCCCGACTTGAAGTGACCCCCTCCAGAGCTGCACAGGTTATAGTGCAGGCGGAAGGAGGGTAAGTCGATGACGGATCAGAGCGAGCAGGTCAGGGACGAGGTGGGTCCGGAGGTCAAGCGCTGGAGCGCCAAGCGCAAGGCCCAGGTGGTGGTCGACATCCTCAAGGG
>JALSGY010000091.1 GCA_026982515.1 Paracoccaceae bacterium | reverse complement strand
GCGGCGGCCACGGGTGCGGCGATCCTCGCCCAGCGCGCTGACATCGTCGATCGCAACGGCCGCATCCTGGCCACCAACCTGGTGACCAATTCGCTCTATGCCCAGCCGCCGATCATGATCGACAAGGAGCGCGCCGCGCGCGAGCTGGCGCGCATCTTCCCCGATCTCGACGAAAAGGAGCTGCTGGAGCAGTTCAACAGCAAGCGCAAGTTCCTGTGGATCCGCCGCAAGATCAGCCCCGAACAGCAGCAGCAGGTGCATGACATCGGCGATCCGGGCCTGCTGTTCGGCCCGCGCGAGATGCGGCTTTACCCCAATGGCCGGCTGGCCGCCCATGTGCTGGGCGGGGCCTCCTTCGGGCGCGAGGGGGTGAACGCGGCCGAGATCGTCGGCGTGGCCGGGGTGGAGAAGGAATTCGACGATTTCCTGCGTGACCCCGCCCGCGGCGGCGAGCCGCTGCGCCTTTCGCTCGATCTTTCCGTCCAGGCCGCGGCCGAGCGGGTGCTGGCCGGCGGCATGAAGCTGATGAACGCAAGGGCCGCGACATCGGTGCTGATGGATGTCGATACCGGCGAGGTGATCTCGATGGTCTCGCTGCCCGACTTCGACCCCAACAACCGCCCCCTGCCGCCGACCAGCGGCCTGCCCTCGGACAGTCCGCTGTTCAACCGCGCGGTTCAGGGCGTCTACGAACTGGGCTCCACCTTCAAGACCCTGACCATCGCCCAGGCGATCGACGAAGGCGTGGTGAGGCCCGATACCATGGTCGATACCACCGGGCCGCTGCGCTGGGGCAAGTTCCGGATCAGGGATTTCAAGGACTACGGGCCGCAGCTTTCGGTGACCGACGTGGTGGTCAAGTCCTCCAACCTCGGCACCGCACGCATCGCCCAGCAGATCGGCGCCGAGCGCCAGCGCGCCTTCCTCACCCGGCTGGGTCTGCTCAGGCCCACCACGGTGGAGCTGGCCGAGGCCGACAGCGTCAAGCCGCTGGTCCCCGCCAACTGGTCGGAGCTGTCCACCATGACCATCGCCTACGGCCATGGCATCGCGGTCAGTCCGCTGCATCTGGCGGCGGCCTATGCCTCGGTGGTCAACGGCGGCACGCTGGTGCAGCCGACGCTGCTGAAACGCGACCGGGCGCAGAAGGGGCCGCGGGTGGTCTCGCGCGAGACGTCCCTCGCCATGCGTTCGATCCTGCGCCAGGTGGTGGTGCGCGGCACCGCCAGCTTCGGCGAGGTCGAGGGCTACCGGGTGGGGGGCAAGACCGGCACCGCCGACAAGCCCAAGGAGCGCGGCGGCGGCTATTATGAAGACAAGGTGATCTCCACCTTCGCCAGCGTCTTTCCGGCCGACAACCCGCGCTACGTGCTGATCGTCACCCTCGACGAGCCCGAGGAAACCTCCGGCGCCAAGCCGCGCCGCACGGCCGGCTGGACGGCGGTGCCGGTGGCCGCCGAGATGATCCGCCGCGTGGCCCCCCTGCTTGGCCTGCGCCCCGAGGTCGAGATGGCCGAGGTGGACCGGGTGACGCTGACCTCGAACTGAGGCCCGGGCCGGGGGGCGGCGGAATCCCCCGCCCGGCGCGGCCTGCGGTTGCGGGCGGCTCGGCGGCGGGGTTATTAGGGATATCACCCAGAGCCAGAGCGAACGGATGACGGATCGGGCAAGGACGAAATCGCTGGCAGAGCTCGGTCTGACGGCACAGGGCGGGCGCGAGGCGCGGATCACCGGGCTGTCGGTGGACAGCCGCGGGCTGCGGCCGGGGCAGCTGTTTGCCGCCCTGCCGGGCAGCCGGGCGCATGGCGGGGCATTCATCGAAGAGGCTTTGCGGCGCGGAGCGGGTGCCATCCTGACCGACCGGCACGGCGCCGAAATGGCCCGCGCGGCACTGGCCGGGGCGGATGTGCCGCTGGTGCTATCGGAGGATCCGCGCCAGGCGCTGGCCTGGGCGGCGGCGCTGTGGTTCGGGGCCCAGCCCGAAACCGTGGTCGCGGTGACCGGCACCAACGGCAAGACCTCTGTCGCTACCTTCACCCGCCAGATCTGGACGGCGCTGGGGCTGGCCGCCGTCAACCTCGGCACCACCGGGGTGGAGGGAGCCTTTCAGGCGCCGCTGGCACACACCACCCCCGAGCCGGTCACCCTGCACCGGCTGCTCGCGGAAATGGCCGCCGCCGGGGTCAGCCACGTGGCGATGGAGGCCTCAAGCCACGGGCTGGCCCAGCGCCGCCTCGACGGGGTGCGCCTGAGCGCCGCCGCCTTTACCAGCTTCAGCCAGGACCATCTGGATTACCACGCCGGTTTCGAGGACTATTTCGCCGCCAAGGCGGGGCTTTTCACCCGGGTCCTTTCCGATGACGGGGTAGCCGTGATCAACACCATCGATCCGCGCGGCGAAGAAATGGCCGACATCGCCCGGGCCCGCGGGCAGGCGGTGCTCATCCTCGGGCGCAGAGCGGATGCCCACCTGCGCCTCACCGGCCAGCGTTTCGATGCAACCGGCCAGGATCTGCGCTTCACCTGGAAGGGGGCGCCCCACATGGTGCGGCTGGGGCTGATCGGCGGGTTCCAGGCCGAGAACGCGCTGGTGGCGGCGGGGCTGGCGATCGCCGCCGGGGCCGAGGCGGCCGATGTCTTCGCCGCCCTGCCGGGGCTGCAGACGGTGCGCGGGCGCATGCAGCTGGCCGCCACCCGTGACAATGGCGCGGCGGTATTCGTCGATTACGCCCATACGCCCGAAGCAATCGCCACGGCGCTGCGTGCCCTTCGCCCCCATGTGCTGGGCCGGCTGGTGGCGATCATCGGCGCCGGCGGGGACCGCGACGCCTCCAAGCGCGCGCCGATGGGGCAGGCGGCGGCACGCCATGCGGATCTGGTCTTCGTGACGGACGACAATCCCCGCAGCGAGGATCCGGCGGCCATTCGCGCGGCAGTGATGCGCGGCTGCCCCGGCGCCATCGAGGTGGCCGACCGGGCCGAGGCGATCCTGCGCGGGGTCGATGCGCTGCAGCCGGGCGATGCGCTGCTGATCGCCGGCAAGGGGCACGAGACCGGGCAGATCATCGGCGATGACGTCTACCCCTTCGACGATGCCGAGCAGGCTAGCGTGGCGGTGGCCGCGCTCGACGGGCGGGTGACGTGAGCGTGCTGTGGACGTCCGCCCGGGCCGCCGCGGCCACCGGGGGCATTGCCAGCCGGGAGTGGCAGGCCAGCGGCGTTTCCATCGACACCCGCACCCTGCGGCCGGGCGAGCTGTTCGTGGCCCTGAAGGATGTCCGCGACGGCCATGATTTCGTGGCCGATGCGCTGGCCCGGGGGGCGGCGGCGGCAATGGTTTCGCGCCGCCCCGAAGGCGTGCCGGCCGATGCGCCGCTGCTGATGGTCGAGGACGTGCAGGCCGCCCTCGAGGCGCTGGGGCGGGCCGGGCGGGCGCGCAGCCGGGCGCGGGTCGTGGCGGTGACCGGCTCGGTGGGCAAGACCTCGGCCAAGGAGATGCTGCGTGCGGTGCTGGCCGGGCAGGGGCGGGTACATGCCGCGGAGAGGAGCTTCAACAACCACTGGGGCGTGCCGCTGACGCTGGCGCGCCTGCCGGCCGAGGCCGATTTCGCGGTGATCGAGATCGGCATGAACCGTCCCGGCGAGATCGCTCCGCTGGCCGCCCTGGCGCGCCCGCACGTGGCGCTGGTCACCACCGTGGCCCCCGCCCATCTGGCGGCTTTCGACGGGCTCGAGGCCATCGCCGCCGAGAAGGCCGCCATCTTCTCGGGGCTGGAGCCGGGGGGCGTGGCGGTGCTGCCCTCGGGCCTGCCGGTGAGCGGGATTCTCGAAGAGGCGGCGCGCGCGGCGGGGGCGCGGCGGCTGCGTTTCGGCACCGACGAGGGGGCGGATTACCGGCTTGCCGATGTCACGCTGTCCGATGCCGCCACCGTCGGACGGCTGCACCATGCCGGCGGCACGCTGCTGTTGCGGATCGCTGCGCCCGGGCGGCACCTTGCCCGCAACGCGGCCGGTGTGCTGGCCGCCGTGGCGGCGCTGGGGGCCGACATGGACGTGGCCGTCTGCGACCTCGGCCTGTGGCGGGTGCCGCCCGGGCGCGGCAGCCGCGAACGCATCGTGCTCGACGTGGTGGACGATCACCTGTCGATCGAGCTCATCGACGATGCCTTCAACGCCAACCCCGCCTCGATGGCCGCCGCGCTGGAGGTGCTGGCCGCCGCCCGGCCGCGCCACGGGGTGGGCCGGGTAACGCGCGGCCGGCGCATCGCGGTGCTGGGCGACATGCTGGAGCTGGGCGAGGACGAGGCGCAGCTGCACCGCGCCATCGCCGATCTGCCCGCCATGGAGGCGGTGGACAGGGTGCATTGCGTGGGCCGGCGGATGCGCGCCCTGTTCGAGGCGCTGCCGCCCCGGCGCCGCGGCGAGTGGCACGAAACCGCCGAGGAAATGGCTGCGCGCGCCCATGCCATCACGGATGCCGGCGATGTGGTGCTGGTGAAGGGCTCGAAGGGCAGCCGGGTCAGCCTCGTGGTTGACGCGATCAGAAAACTGGGCCATCCGCTGACCGCGGACAGGAAAGGAACCGAGTAGATGCTCTATTGGCTGACCGGGCTTTCGGACGGTGGCGATATCTTCAACCTCTTTCGCTACATCACCTTCCGGGCGGGTGGCGCCTTCTTCACGGCGCTGGTCTTCGGCTTCATCTTCGGCCGGCCGCTGATCAACCTGCTGCGCCGGCGCCAGGGCAAGGGCCA
>JALSGY010000090.1 GCA_026982515.1 Paracoccaceae bacterium | reverse complement strand
TGCGGGCCGATTGCCTGCACGGTGCCCTTGCCGATCATGTGGATCTTCCCAACATTCGCCGCTTTTGCGACGAGGCGGTGAGCTTCGAGCGGCACTATTCGGTAACCAACCCCTGCGGGCCGTCGCGTGCCAGCCTGTTCACCGGGCTTTACGCCATGAATCACCGCTCGGTGCGCAACGGCACGCCGCTGGCCGCGCATCACACCAACGTGGCGCTGGAGATGCGCAAAGCGGGCCATGATCCGCTGCTGTTCGGCTATACCGACACCACCCATGATCCGCGCACCGGCCATCCGCGCGATCCGCGGCTGCTGAGTTACGAAGGGGTGTTGCCGGGCTTTCACGAGATCATCGAGATGGCCATGGATCAAAGCTATCCGTGGCGGGCGCATCTGAAGAAGAAGGGCTATCAGCTGCCCGATTACTCCCGCATCTGGGCCCCGGTCTCGCCCGATCCCTCGCGCCCGCCGCGGCCCGATGATCCGCCCTTCTACCGCGCCGAGGACAGTGACACCGCCTTTCTTACCGATGCCTTCCTGCAGCAGATGGCGGTGCGCACCGATCAGGACTGGTTCGCCCTGCTCACCTATCTGCGCCCCCATCCGCCGCTGGTGGCCCCCGAGCCCTACAACCGCATGTATGATCCTTCCACCCTGCCCGAGCCGGTGCGCCGCCCCAGCCCGGAAGAGGAGGAGGCCGTGCACCCCTATATCGCCGCGCATCGGCGCACGCCTTCGCTCGGCGATACGGTTGTGGGGTGCGGTGAGGGGCTGGACGAGCGCCGCGACGAGGATGTCCAGCTGTTGCGCGCCCTCTATCTGGGGCTGGCCACGGAGGTCGATCACCACCTCGGGCGGATCATGGATTTCCTCAAAAAAACAGGCCAGTATGACGAGACATTGATCCTCGTCACTGCCGATCACGGCGAGATGCTGGGCGATCACCACATGTGGGGCAAGAGCCATGTCTACGAGCCTGCCTGGCATGTCCCCCTCATCATCCGCGATCCGGCCCGGCCGGAGGGGCATGGCACCCGCGTGCAGGCCCTGACCGAAACCATCGACCTCGCGCCCACCATCCTGGAGGCCTGCGGCCGGCCGGTTCCGGCAGCGATGGATGGCCGCCCGTTGTGCGATTTCCTTGAAGGACGCACTCCAACTGACTGGAAAGACGCGATAATGATGGAGCTGGAGTTCGGCGATCCGGACCATCCGCGCCCCCTGCAAGAGGCCCTGAACCTCCCGCTGCGCGATACCAACCTGGCCATCCTGCGCGAGGAGCGCTACAAGCTGGTGCATTTCAACGCCGGCTTGCCGCCGCTTCTGTTCGATCTGCACGAGGACCCCGGCGAAATGAACGATCTCGCCGGCGATCCGGCGCATCGCGACACGCTGCTGCGGCTGACGCAACGGCTGCTGAGCCACCGCATGAGCCACGCCGACCACACCCTGAGCGCGATGAAGGCCACCGCCGGCGGGGTGGTGAACTTCACCCCCGGGGCCTGAGCCAGAACCGTCCGGCGCGGGGCTCAGGCCATGGCCAGTTCTTCGCTCAGCTCGCGCCAGCGATGGCAGGAGACATTGTGCTCGGCGCCGATATGCTCCAGCTCGGGCTCTTCCTTGCGGCAGCGGTCGATGGCGTAGGGGCAGCGGGTCTGGAACTTGCAGCCCGGCGGTGGATTGGTGGGCGAGGGGATCTCGCCCTCCAGCTTCTGCGCCCTGCCGCGCTCGTCCGGATCAAGCGACGGGATCGCCGACAGCAGGGCCCGCGTGTAGGGATGGCGCGGCCGGGCGAACAGCTGGCGGGTGGGGGCGGTTTCCACCAGCCGGCCCAGATACATCACCGCCACGTGGTCGCAGACATGGGCCACCACCGACAGGTCGTGGCTGATGAACAGGAAGGTCAGGCCCATATCGCGCTGGATGTCCTTGAGCAGGTTCAGCACGTCGGCCTGGATCGACACGTCCAGCGCCGCCACCGCCTCGTCGGCGACCACGAAGCGCGGCCGCGAGACCAGGGCGCGGGCGATCGAGATGCGTTGGCGCTGGCCGCCCGAGAAGGCGTGCGGAAAGCGGCGCAGGTGTTCGAGATTCAGCCGGCACCTGGCGGCGATCTCGCGCACGCGTTCGTCGGTTTCAGCGCGCGATTTCGTCAGCCCCATGACCTCAAGCGGCTCGGCGATGATGTCGCGCACCGTCATGCGCGGGCTCAACGCGGCGTAAGGATCCTGAAAGATCAGCTGGGCGCGGCGGCGGTAATCCTTCAGCGCCGCCTTGTCGATCGCGGCGAGATCGTATTCCACCTCGCCGTCGTCGTAGATCACCTCGCCATGGGTGATCGGGGCGGCGCGCAGCAGCGCCCGGCCCAGTGTCGTCTTGCCCGAGCCCGATTCGCCCACCAGGCCGAAGAAGCTGCCCCGCGCGATCTCGATGCTGACGCCTTCGACCGCGCGCACCACCTGTCTGGGCCCGATGAGCCCGCCGCGCAGCGGGTAGTGGACGGAAAGATTGCGGGTGGTGATCAGCGTCCTGTCGCTCATGCCGCCCCCCTTTCGCGCGCGGCCAGGTGGCAGGCCACGCGGTGGTGATCGTCAAGCTGTGTGAACTGCGGCACCTCGCGCTGGCAAAGGCCGTCGATGGCCACCGAGCAGCGGGTGTGGAAGACGCATCCCGTGGGCCGTTCCAGCGGTGAGGGGATGTCGCCGGGCACCGGGGTCAGCGGCTTGTCGAGGTGTTCGAGATCGGGCAGGGCGGCGATCAGCCCGCGCGTATAGGGGTGTGAGGGGGTGCGGATCACTTCGCGCACCGGTCCCTGTTCCACCAGCCGGCCCAGATACATCACCGCCACCGTGTCGGCGGTCTGGGCGATCACCCCCAGATCGTGGGTGATGAAGATGATCGCCATGCCGAACTCGGCCACCAGATCCTTCATCAGGTCGATCACCTGGGCCTGGATGGTGACATCGAGCGCGGTGGTCGGCTCGTCGGCGATCAGCAGGCGCGGGCGGGTCGACAGGGCCATGGCGATCATCGCCCGCTGGCGCATGCCGCCCGACAGCTCGAAGGCATACTGGTTGAAGCGTTTCGCGGCGTCCGAGATGCCGACCCGCGCCAGCATCTCGATCGACAGCTCCCGCGCCTGCTTCTTGCTCATGTCGGTGTGGATCAGCAGCTGTTCCACCATCTGGTTGCCGATGGTGATGGCGGGGGCGAAACTGGCCATCGGCTCCTGGAAGATCATGGAAATGGCGCCGCCGCGCACCACCTGCATCTCGCGCGCGCTGCGCAGGGCCATCACGTCGACGGGGCCGTCGTCCAGGTGCAGGGTGATCTTCGTTTGCGGGCCGTAGACGGCGTTCCTGGCGTTGAGCTTCATCAGCGACTTGGCGGTCACCGACTTGCCCGAGCCCGATTCGCCCACCAGGCCCATCACCTGGCCCTGGTCGATGCTGAACGAGACATCGTCGACGGCGGTGATCCGCCCCTCGTCGGTGTCGAACTGCAAGGTGAGGTTTTCGACGTCGAGCAGCCGGGTCATTTCCTGCTTTCCGAATAGGGATCGGCGGCATCGCGCAGCCCGTCGCCGACGAAGACGAAGGCCAGCACGAGGGTGATGAAGAAGATGACGGGGATGAAATACCACTGATAGTTCAGCAGCACGTCCGCCTTGGTGACGTTCTGAAGCATCACGCCGAGGCTGTTGACCGGATCCTTCAGCCCCAGCCCGATGAAGCTCAGCGCGGTTTCGCTGAGCACCATGTAGGGAAAGGAGATCACCAGATCGACGATGATGTAGCTGGTGAAGCTGGGCAGCAGGTGGCGGCGGATCACGTGGCTGGGCGAGGCGCCGCACAGCTGGGCGGCGAGCACGTATTCCTGGTTGCGCTCGGTCAAAAGGTGGGTGCGCACGCGCCGCGCCAGCGTCGGCCAGCCGATGAACCCGAGGAGGATCGAGATGAAGAAGAAGCGCTGCTCGGCGGAAAATTCCGGCGGCATGAAGGCGGCCAGGGCCATGAACAGCGGAATGGCGGGTACCGTGCGCACCGCGTCGGTGATCATCTGCAGCACCGAATCGATCCAGCCGCCGTAATAGCCGGATATGCCGCCGATGATCAGCGCCAGCACGAAGGCGATCAGCACCCCGATGGTACCCACCGCCAGCGAGGTGTTGATGGCGTGCAGGGTGCGCGAGAAGATGTCCTTGCCGTTGAAATCGGTGCCGAAGAGATGCACCTGCCCCTTGTCCACCCCGAACAGCCGGGTGCTGAACTCCATCCCGAACAGCTTGTACGGGGCACCTTCGACGAAGAAGTAGAGATAACGGCGGTCCTCGAGCCCGCGTTTTTCGGTGGTCACCCAGCGGAAATTCGTCTTGATCGAACGCTCGCGCTCATAGGTATAGACGAAGGGCCGCCAGGAAAAGCCGTTCTCGTCCCAGAACTTCGGGATCTGCGGGGCGCCGTTCTCGTAGGTCTTGTCGCGGCCGGCGACGGTGGGGTCGTAGGGGCTGAGGAAGGGGGCGAAAAGCCCCGACAGGATCAGCACGATGAGAACGATGGCGCCGGCCATGGCCGAGCGGTTCCTGCGGAAGCGGCTCCAGATGAGCTGACCCTGGGAGGCGGTGAAATAGGCCTCCTTGCGCTTGATGTCGACATTGGCGTCGGTGGTGGGCGTGGTGTCTGTCATGGCATCATCCCAGGATCGAGCGCCGCACCCGCGGGTCCGTCAGGGCCAGCAGCACGTCGGTAAGGAAGTTGAGCGCCACGATGGAGCCGGTGAGCAGGAA
>JALSGY010000089.1 GCA_026982515.1 Paracoccaceae bacterium | reverse complement strand
TTTCCCGCCCTGGCGCTGCCGGTGATCATCGCTGCCACCGACAGCGATCGCGAACGTGCGCTGCGCACGATCATCCTGTTTGCCGCGTCCTGGATCCTGCTTGGCAATGTCCTCGCGCTGGCCGGCCTTTCCGTCGGGCCGGTTTTCTATGACCGGCTGCTGAACGAGACGCGTTTCGACGAACTGACGGCGGCGCTGCAGGCAAGCGGCATCACCGACTCGCGGATCGGCCAGACGCAACAGTCCCTTTGGGAGATCTACGCCACGGGATCGGCCAAGCTGGGGGCGGGGATCTCGGCCTTTCCCAGCGTGCATGTCGGCACGGCGACGGTCACGGCGATCTACATGACAGAACGCAGCAGATGGCTCATGCCCCTTGCCGCGGTTTTCCTTCTGTTCATCCTCTTCTTCTCGGTCTACTCGGGCTATCACTACGCTATCGACGGTTATGCATCGATCATCGTCATCTTCGCGCTCTGGTGGGCGATGAAGAAGAAAGGCCTGAGAAGGCGGCCTTCGCTCTCCTGACGCACGGGGTGGGGGCGGAATTCCCCTGAAACCTTCATCTGGGGGGACTTCCCCGAAAGGGGCGGCTGCCCCTCCCGTCTCGCCCCTCACGGTTTCGTGACATTCAGGCTTGAAAAACGCGGCCAATCTGCGTATCAAATCGTCATTGGGCCGGGAATTTGACCCGTCAACTTCGGAATCGGTTTGCGATTCCGAACAAATTCTCGGCTTGATTCATGCCAGTAACATATGCGGAAAGCGCCCCGCGGCGGCGTTCGAAATCCATTCCGGTGTGGGATGCCTTCGTCAGGCTATTCCACTGGTCGCTGGTGCTGTCCACCGGGGCGGCGCTGCTCACCGGCCTGTGGCTGGGGGCAAGCTGGTTCACCCTGCACCTGATCGGCGGCACGCTGGCGGTCGCGCTGGTCACCAGCCGCATCTTCTGGGGCTTCTGGGGCAGCAGCTTTGCCCGTTTCGCCGCCTTCGTTGTCGGCCCGCGCCGGCTGGCGGAGCACCTGTGCGAACTGGCCGAGGGCCGGGCCGGGCGGCACATCGGCCACAACCCGCCCGGCGGGTGGATGATCCTGGCGTTGCTGGGCACCATCCTCGTCATCGGCCTGAGCGGTGTGGTGGCGCTGGGCGGCACGCTCAAGACCGGGCCGCTGGCGGTGGCCGTGGATTACGCCACCGGCGCGCTGGCGCAAGACCTGCACGGCGCGCTGGCCTGGGCACTCACGGGGCTGATCGTCCTGCATGTCGCGGGGGCGGTCTTCGAATCGCTGCGCACCGGCGAGAACCTGCCGCGCGCCATGATCACCGGCACCAAGGAGCTGCGCGACGAGGCGGCAGAGCTGCCCCCGCGCCCGGCCCGCACCCGCCCCGCCCTGGTGGCCGGGCTCACCGCGGGCGCCGTCGTGCTGGGCGCGGCCTCCACCCTTGCGGTGCGCCAGTTTCCCGTCCCCGGGGCCCCGATACCGCCGGCACGGTTCGACCGGCTGTATGCGGATGAATGCTCCGCCTGTCACATCGCCTATCATCCCAGCCTGCTGCCGCCTGAAAGCTGGGGCCGGCTGATGGCCACCCTCGGCGATCATTTCGGCGAGGACGCCAGCCTCGATCCGGCCTCCACCCGCGCCATCGCCGAATGGCTCACCGTCGCGGCGGCCCGGCCCACCGACACCAAGCCGGCGCGGGAATTCGCCCGGGTGGACCCGGCCGCGCCCTTCACCATCACGAAAACCCCCTTCTGGCAGGAGACCCACGCGGCGATCTCGGAGGCCACCTTCAGCCGCAAGCCGATCTACGGAAAGTTCAACTGCGGCGCCTGCCACCAGGACGCCGAGAGCGGCTGGTTCTACCCCGGCAACATCGACATCCCCGACACCCCCAAGGAGAACAGCAGATGAAGATACCTTCCAAACCAACGATCCTGGCCCTTGCCATCATCCTGGCCACCCCGCTGGCCGCCAACCCGGCGCGCGATGCCATCATCAACGCACTCAAGCAGCAGGCCGGCGTTTCCTCCTTCTCGGCCGAGGAGGGCAAGGCGCTGTTTCTGGCCACGCACTCGGGCGGCAAGCCCGAAACCCCCTCCTGCACAACCTGCCACGGCACCAACCTCAAGGCCGGCGGCAAGACCCGCGCCGGCAAGCCGATCGAGCCGATGGCGGTCTCGGTCAATCCTCAGCGCTACACCGACCCCGCCAAGGTGGAGAAATGGTTCCGCCGCAACTGCAATTCGGTGCTCGGCCGCGAATGCACCCCGCTCGAGAAGGGCAACATCCTGGCCTACCTCTCCAGCCTCTGAACGAAAGGAAACGACCATGACCACCAGAAGGATACTTCTTGCCACCGCGCTGGGCGTGGCCCTTGCCACCCCGCTGAGCGCCGACGACAACGAACGCGTCCGCCCCGTCACCGACCCGCTGACCAGGGCCGAGTGCTCGGCCTGCCACATGGCCTACCCGGTGGGGCTTCTGCGTTCCCAGAGCTGGGAGCGGATCATGGGCACGCTGTCCGACCACTTCGGCGAGGACGCCAGCCTCGACCCGGCCTCCACCGAGGCGATCCGCGCCTGGCTGGTGAACAACTCGCGTCCCTATGCCAAGCCGCCCGCCGAGCCGCCCATGCGGATTTCGGAACTGAGATGGTTCAAGCGCGAGCACGGTTCGCGGCTGTTTACCGTGGCCAGGGTTTCCAAGGGGATCGGCTCGATCTCCAACTGCCAGGCCTGTCACCGCGGCGCCGAGCAGGGCCTTTTCGAGGACGACTGAACAGGGAGCCGCCCTTTCCCCTAGCGGCTCCCCGAGCGGCGCGGCGCCCACACCTGGCTGCGCCGCTCACCTTTTTTCGGCGCTTCCCTTTGGCGCACTTCCGGGGCTTGCGCCCGCGCCCGCCTTCTCTATAACCCACGACAATTTGTCAGTGGCCACTGCGAGGCCGTAAGCTGCCGCTCGACCGGGGACCGGAAGACATGCCGAAAAGAACCGACATCCACTCGATCATGATCATCGGGGCAGGGCCGATCATCATCGGCCAGGCCTGCGAATTCGACTATTCCGGCGCTCAGGCCTGCAAGGCGCTGCGAGAGGAAGGCTACCGGGTGATCCTGGTCAACTCCAACCCGGCCACCATCATGACCGATCCGGAAATGGCCGATGCCACCTACATCGAGCCGATCACCCCCGAGGTGGTGGCGAAGATCATCGAAAAGGAACGCCCCGACGCCCTGCTGCCCACCATGGGCGGGCAGACCGGGCTGAACACCTCGCTGGCGCTTGACGACATGGGGATCTTGGAAAAATACGGGGTGGAGCTGATCGGCGCCAACCGCAAGGCCATCGAGATGGCCGAGGACCGCAAGCTGTTTCGCGAGGCGATGGAGCGGATCGGCCTGGAAAACCCCCGCGCCACCATCGCCAACTCGATGGAAGAGGCCATGGCCGCCATCGACGTGGTCGGTCTGCCGGCGATCATCCGCCCCGCCTTCACCTTGGGCGGGACGGGAGGCGGCGTGGCCTACAACCACGAGGACTACGAGCGCATCTGCCGCACCGGCCTGGATGCCAGCCCGGTGAACCAGATCCTGATCGACGAAAGCCTGCTGGGCTGGAAGGAATTCGAGATGGAGGTGGTGCGCGATGCGGCCGACAACGCCATCATCGTCTGTTCGATCGAGAACGTCGATCCGATGGGCGTGCACACCGGCGATTCCATCACCGTGGCCCCGGCGCTGACGCTGACCGACAAGGAATACCAGATGATGCGCTCGGCCTCCATCGCGGTGCTGCGCGAGATCGGGGTGGAAACCGGCGGCTCCAACGTGCAATGGGCGGTGGATCCGAAAACCGGCCGCATGGTGGTGATCGAGATGAACCCGCGGGTGTCGCGCTCATCCGCGCTGGCCTCCAAGGCCACCGGCTTTCCGATTGCCAAGATCGCCGCCAAGCTGGCGGTGGGCTATACGCTGGATGAGCTGGACAACGACATCACGAAGGTCACCCCGGCCTCCTTCGAGCCCTCCATCGACTATGTGGTCACCAAGATCCCGCGCTTCGCCTTCGAGAAGTTCCCCGGCGCCGAGCCGCATCTGACCACGGCAATGAAATCAGTGGGCGAGGCCATGGCCATCGGCCGCACCATTCACGAAAGCCTGCAAAAGGCCCTGGCCTCTATGGAGACGGGGCTGACCGGCTTCGATGAAATCGAGATCGAGGGCGCCGATGACACACCCGAGGGCCGGGCCGCGATCACCCGCGCCATCAGCGCCCAGACCCCGGATCGGCTGCGCACCATCGCCCAGGCCATGCGCCACGGTCTCACGGACGAGGAAATCCACGCCGTCACCATGTTCGACCCATGGTTCCTGGCCCGCATCCGCGAGATCGTCGAGGCCGAGGAGGAAATCCGCGCCGGCGGCCTGCCCGACACCGCCGATGGGATGCGGGCGCTCAAGATGCTGGGCTTCACCGATGCCCGGCTGGCGAAACTCACCGGCCAGAGCGAGGCGCAGCTGCGCCGCACGCGCCAGGCCCTGGGCGTCACCGCTGTGTTCAAGCGCATCGATACCTGCGCGGCCGAATTCGAGGCCCAGACCCCTTACATGTATTCCACCTACGAGGCCCCGGCGATGGGCGAGGCGGAATGCGAGGCCCGCCCCTCCGACCGCAAGAAGGTGGTGATCCTGGGCGGCGGGCCGAACCGGATCGGCCAGGGCATCGAGTTCGACTACTGCTGCTGCCACGCCTGTTTCGCGCTCACCGATCAGGGCTACGAGACCATCATGATCAACTGCAACCCCGAAACGGTGAGCACCGATTACG
>JALSGY010000088.1 GCA_026982515.1 Paracoccaceae bacterium | reverse complement strand
CGGCGCGCTGCTATGATCATTACGAGGAGATGATCTCGGACGAGGGCAAGCAGGGGCTGGCGCGCGAGCTGGCACGCATGAACCTGCCCGCCAACATCTATACCCAGTGGTACTGGAAGGTGGACCTGCACAACCTCTTCCACTTCCTGCGCCTGCGCGCCGATGTCCATGCCCAGTACGAGATCCGCGCCTATGCCGAAACCATCGCCCGCGTGGTCGCCGACTGGGTGCCGGCCGCCTGGGGCGCCTTCGAGGATTACCGCATGGGCGGCGTGACGCTGAGTGCCCAGGCGCTCGACTGCGTTCGCCGGATGCTGAAGGGCGAGGAGGTGACGGCCGAGACCTCCGGCATGAGCGCGCGGGAATGGCGGGAGTTTCAGGAGGTGATCGCGGGATGACGCGGGGGGGGCTGCATCCGGTGCGCGCGCCCCGGGGGCGCCTCGCGGCGGCATCTTGAAGTGCCCCGCACCGGTTCATAAGTCTTTCATGAAAAGGGAATTTTCGGGAGACGAGCGATGCAGGTCATTCTCCACAATGACGACGCGCTTCACGGTTTCGACTCTGCCCAGAACTTCGCCGAAGAGGTGCTGGGCCGCGCCCTCAAGGGCAAGGCCGAGCGGCTCAGCCGGGTCGAGGTCTGGGTGGCCGACGAGAACGCCCACAAGGGCGGGGCCGATGACAAGCGCTGCTCGATGGAGGCCCACCCCCGCGGGCGCAGGCCGGTGGGGGTCAAGCATCACGCGGCGGATGTCGCCACCGCCATCCGCGGCGCCGCCGACAAGCTGGCCCGGGTGCTGGAGCGCGATCTGGCGTGAGATCACCGGCCCCCGGCGTGCTTCGGGGCCGGCGAATGTCTTGCTAGGTGGATCCCCCTGGTCGTAGGTCAGAGCGCCTTGAGCTCTCCCGCCGATTGCCGCCCGTCGCGGCCTTCGACCATCTCGTAGGAAACCTTCTGGTTGTCGGCCAGCCCGGTCATGCCGGCCTGCTCCACGGCCGAGATGTGGACGAACACGTCCTTGCCGCCATCATCGGGCTGGATGAACCCGTAACCTTTCGTCGTATTGAACCATTTCACGGTGCCAGTGGCCATTTCCGTCTCCTTCAGTCTTGTCCCGCCCGCAACGTGCAGCGGGTTGGTGCAGCCCGGTCTTGCAAGTCTCAAGCTGCCCGGAAGAGAAGCGGACTTGGCAGAAAGTCGGTTGTCACGGCAGAAAGGTTCTCCGTGATTGCGAAAAAAAGCAAGTGAAACTCTTGTGTCATCGGGAGGATGGATGTAGCGCCTTGAAAAAACGGGGGAAATAATGCGCATCTTCCTGCTGAAGTCCTGCGATACCTGCCGCCGCGCGCTGCGGGAGCTGCGCGCCGCCGGCCACGAGCCGGAAATCACCGACATCCGCGCCGACGGCATTCCGCCTGCGGAGCTGGAGCGGTTTCTGGACGCTTTCGGCGAGGCTCTCGTCAACCGCCGCTCCACCACCTGGCGGGGGCTTGACGATGCGGAAAGGTCTCGTGATCCCAAGGCGTTGCTTGCCGACTACCCGACGCTGATGAAGCGCCCGGTGATCGAGGCCGGGGGGCGGCTGTACCTCGGCTGGGGGCCGCAGGTGCGCCAGGTGCTTCTTGGATAGCCGCCCCGCGGTGCCTATCTGCTTTCCACCCAAGGAGGAAATCCATGCGCAACGCAGCCCTGACGCTCGGCATCATCGGTGGCATCATCGGCATGATCGTGGGCTTTTTCAGCTACGGTTACACCCAGTTCGTGGAGTGGTTCGGAGAAGTGCCCGACCTTGTGGAACAGGTTGAAAACGTTCGGCTTGTCCGCGCGGTCAGCCTGTTGTCGCCGCTTCTGGCGATCGCCGGCGGCGCGATGGCGCGCTCTCAGGCCACGACGGGCGGGGTGCTGATGCTGGCCTCCAGTGCCGGCATGTACTGGGGCTTCGGCTTCAACTTCGCCACCATGTTCCCGATTGCCATGGCCGGCCTGGGCGGGCTGCTTGCGTTGCTGGCGCGCCAGCCCGACAAGGCCTGAGCTTCATCCTGCCGCTGTGCCGGCCAGGCCCCGGCCGTGGCCTGATGCCGCCGAAGGCCGGACCGGATATCCGGGCAGGTGGGGTGCCGTCTTCCGCTCACCCTGCTGCGGACCGGGCGCCACCGGCAGGCCGTTTGCCATCACCGGCAGGGCGCTGTCGAGGCGCAGCCGGAAATAGCTCATCCCGAACAGGGGCAGGACCGGTGCCACCGCGCGCCCGTCGATCAGCAGCCCGGCGGGCACCGCATCGCGGCCGCCGCGCCCATCGGTCTGGCCGGCCAGGATTGTCTGCCCCGGCGCGAGGGTCAGATCGGCCGCCGGCCGTCTGCCGCCAAGGGCACCAGCCGAAATGCGCACCGGGCGCAGCCAGGGGCAGAAGGCCAGCTCTGCGGCGCTGTAGACCTGCCTTTCCAGCTGCCTGATCCGGCTGACAAGACAGCCCTGCGCAAGCACTTCGTCCCCTTCGGCAAGCTGGTCGATGGGCATCGGCCCGTAGGGCGTTTCCAGTTGCGTGCCATGGCCCAGCCCCTCGGCGGGCGGCTCCTTGGCGGCCGGCCGCCAGGAGGTGAGACGCATCTCCTGCCCGGGCCGTATCGCCTGCGAGGCCACCACCAGCGCCGGCACCCCTTCGAGCGCCACGATCACCATCTCGGGCGCCCCGGGGCCGGCCAGCGAGAGAACCTGCACCGCCGAAAGCGGGGTTCCAGCCGCATGCCGCTGCCCGTCGAGGCGCAACTCGCGCGCCAGCATCACGCCGCCCGCCGCGCGCGGTGATGGCCCTTCCATGTCGCTGACATGCAGGGCCACCGGGGTGGCGCGGCCCTTCAGGGCCAGGGCAGGGGGGGCGGGGGCCTCGCTGCGGGCGCCGGGGCGGAACAAGGGCAGCGAGACCGGCCCGACGAAATCGGCCAGTCTCCACGCATGTACTTGCAAATCGCGCATCACTCTTTCACCATTTGCGTGCCCGAGCAGCAGGGCACCCCTGTTCCGGTGATCTTTCTGCATGTGCACGATGGCAGGTTCTGGCCGGGACGGGGGTAAAGATGTGCCCGGTTTGTGGCCTGTTTCGGGAATGTTTCCGCGAAATGCGGTGGGGCGTTATTTCAGGTCCGGGGGCAGGGCTTCCGTCGCCAGTTCGGCAACAATCTCGTCCAGCCCGGCCACCCTCGTCCGTTTCTCGCCCAGCCGGCGAATCGTCACCGTCCGCTCCTCGACCTCGCGCTGGCCGATGGCGAGAATCACCGGAACCTTGGCCAGGGAGTGCTCACGCACCTTGTAGTTGATCTTCTCGTTGCGCACGTCGGCCTCGGCACGCACCCCGGCCCTGGTCAGAGCTTCGGTGACCTCATGCACGAAATCGTTCGCATCCGAGACGATCGAGGCCACCACCACCTGCCGCGGGGCCAGCCAGAAGGGCAGCCTGCCGGCGTGCTCCTCGATCAGGATGCCGATGAAACGCTCGAAGGAGCCCAGCACCGCGCGGTGCAGCATCACGGGGCGGTGCTTCGCCCCGTCGGCGCCGACATAAGTGGCATCGAGGCGCTCGGGGAGGACGAAATCCACCTGCAGGGTGCCGCACTGCCACTCCCGGCCGATGGCGTCGGTGAGCACGAATTCCAGCTTGGGGCCATAGAACGCCCCTTCGCCGGGGTTCAGGTCGAACTCGTAACCGGCTGCGACGGTTGCGCTTTTCAACGCGCCCTCGGCCTTGTCCCAGACCTCGTCCGAGCCTGCGCGCAGCTGTGGGCGATCCGAGAACTTCACCGCGAAGGTCTCGAACCCGAGGTCGCGGTAGACCCGGCTGAGGAAGGCGATGAACTTCTTCGTCTCCTCCTCGATCTGGTCCTCGCGGCAGAAGATATGGGCATCGTCCTGGGTGAACCCTCGCACCCGCATGATGCCGTGCAGGGCGCCGGATGGCTCGTAACGGTTGCACGAGCCGAACTCGGCCATGCGCAGCGGCAGGTCGCGGTAGCTCTTGAGGCCCTGGTTGTAGATCTGCACGTGGCAGGGGCAGTTCATCGGCTTGAGCGCGTTGACCGATTTTTCGCGCGCGTGCTCTTCCTCGACCTCGACGATGAACATGTGCTCGCCGAACTTGTCCCAGTGGCCGGAGCGCTCCCACAGGCTGCGGTCCACCACCTGCGGGGTGTTTACCTCGACATAGCCGTCGTCATACTGCCGCCGCCGCATGTAATCCTGCAGCGTCGTGTAGATGCGCCAGCCGTTGGGATGCCAGAAAACCTGCCCTGGGGCCTCTTCCTGAAGGTGGAACAGATCCATCTCGCGGGCCAGCTTGCGGTGGTCGCGTTTGGCGGCTTCTTCCAGCATGTTCAGGTACTTGCGCAGGTCTTCGCGGTTGCGGAACCCGACCCCGTAGATGCGCTGCAGCATCGGGCGCGAGGAATCGCCGCGCCAGTAGGCGCCGGCCACGCTCATCAGCTTGATGGCATCGGCCGGCACCTGGCCGGTGTGTTGCAGATGGGGGCCGCGGCACAGATCCTGCCAGTGGCCGTGCCAGTACATGCGGATCGGCTCGCCCTCGGGAATGGCCTCGACCAGCTCCACCTTGTAGGGCTCGCCATTGGCCTCGTAGAAGGCGATGGCACGCTCGCGGTCCCACACCTCGGTGGTGACCGGATCGCGCTTGTTGATGATTTCCTTCATCTTTTTCTCGATCAGCGCCAGGTCTTCGGGGGTGAAGGGCTCCTCGCGGTCGAAATCGTAATACCAGCCGTTCTCGATCACCGGGCCGATGGTCACCTTCACCTCGGGCCAGATCTCCTGCACGGCCCGGGCCATGATGTGGGCGGCATCGTGG
>JALSGY010000087.1 GCA_026982515.1 Paracoccaceae bacterium | reverse complement strand
GTCTGCGAGGCATATGGGGTGTGGAAGGAAAAAACCAATTATGGGCGCAAGTACATGGGAATCGTGCGTACCACCTTCCTGATCGACGGCGAGGGCAAGGTGGCGCGCATCTGGCCGAACGTCCGGGTAAAGGGCCATGCCGAAGAGGTGCTTGAGGCGGTGCGCGCGATGTAAGGCGCCGGGGGCCTAATGGGCCGGGCCCGTCGGCGAATTATTGCCGCCTTTCAGCCCTTTCCTGCCCGTCAGGCGGCCGAAGGCCAGGGCGGGGCTTGCAGCCACTGGCGCGAATTTGCTAGCACAAGCGGGCCGCGGGGCCGGGGATGGCCCGCGGAGGGGGACAAGGGACCGGGGCCCGCAGATTGCCAGGACACATCGCACAGAAGATCCACGCAAGGCTGGAGCGGCATTTCCCCGAGAAGCGCCTCTTCCTGCGCACCGAATCCGAAACCCGCTTCATCCGCCTCACTCCCGCACGCCAGCTTCTGGCTTGGAGCGGCGCCGGCGCGCTTGTCGCCTGGTCGATCGTCGCCACCGCCTTCCTGCTCATCGACACCATCGGTTCGGGCAACCTGCGCGACCAGGCGCAGCGTGAACAGCTGCTCTACGAAGCCCGCCTCAACGAGCTGTCTGCCGAGCGCGACGCCCGCGCCGCAGAGGCGAGAAACGCCCAGGAACGCTTCAACGTCGCGCTCAGGCAGGTCTCGGCGATGCAGCTGGAACTTCTGAAAAGCGAAGACCGGCTGCGGGAGATGGAACAGGGGATCGAGGCCGTTCAGGCCACCTTGCGCCGCACCATGAAGGAGCGCGACGAAGCGCGCGCCGAGGCCGCCCGCCTGATGGCCGAGTTGCGCGGCGAGAACACCGGCGAGCCCCTGCCTGCGGCCTCTGCCGAAGATACCGCCGCCACGGTAGATTTCCTGATGAGCGCGCTTGCCGACACTGCCGCCCAGCGCGACGCCATCGCGGAAGAGGCCCGCAAGGCCAGCGAACTGGTGGCCGAGCTGGAGATGGAGCAGAAGCTGCTCTACGAGAAGAACGACCGCATCTTCTCGCAGCTGGAGGATGCCGTCAGCCTTTCGCTGGAGCCGCTCGACAAGATGTTCCGCGCCGCCGGCCTGCCCACCGAGCAGATCCTCGACACCGTCCGGCGCGGCTATTCGGGCCAGGGCGGCCCGCTGATGCCGCTCACCTTTTCCACACGCGGCGAAGAGCCCGACCCCGACAGCATCCGCGCCAACGCCATCCTCCAGCGGCTGGACCTGCTGAACCTCTATCGCATCGCCGCCGAGAAGGTGCCGCTGGTGCTGCCGCTGAAATCGCCCTACCGGCTGACCAGCCCCTACGGGCCCCGCTGGGGCAAGCTGCACGAAGGGCTCGACATGGCCGCGCCCTACGGCACCCCGATCTACGCCCCCGCCGACGGCGTGGTGGTGTTTGCCGGCTGGTCCAACGGCTACGGGCGGCTGACCAAGATCCGCCACGAGTTCGGGATCGAGACGCGCTATGCGCATCAGGCGAAGATCCGCGTGAAAGTGGGCCAAAGGGTCTCGCGCGGAGAGCGGATTGGTGATATGGGAAGTTCCGGCCGCTCGACCGGCAGCCATGTGCACTACGAAATCCGCGTGAACGGCAAATCCACCAACCCGATGAAGTTCATCAAGGCAGGAAGAAATGTTTTCTAAAAGCAGAATCAACGAACCCGGCACGAAACAGCCGGGCGAGACGGAGAAAACCGCCGCGCCCGAAGCCACGGCCAAGTCTCCTGCGCCCGAATTCACGCCCTCCGCGCCGAAATCGAAACCCCCGGCATCGGTCCTCTCGTCCGACCTGACGGTCACCGGCAACCTCAAGACCACCGGCGACATCCAGATCGAGGGCACCGTCGAGGGCGACATCCGCGCCCATCTGCTTACCGTCGGCGAAGGTGCCACGGTGCGCGGCGAATGCGTGGCCGATGACGTGGTGGTGAACGGCCGCGTGGTCGGAAGGGTGCGCGGGCTGAAGGTCCGGCTGACCTCGACCGCCCGGGTCGAGGGCGACATCATCCACAAGACCATCGCCATCGAATCGGGGGCCCATTTCGAGGGCTCGGTGCAGCGTCAGGAAGACCCGCTGCAGAAGGGCGCCGCCAAGCCGCTGCAAACCGGCACCCCGGTTGCGCCGGCCGCTTCGGAGGCCTCCGGCAAGGGCTGACATCCCCTTCGCAACAGGATCTCAGGGCGCCGCACGGACGGCGCCCTTTTCATGCCGGCCGCCCTCAGGCCCGCCTACCGGAGCGTGCGGCGGTAGAGGTGCCAGGTGGCGTGCCCCAGCACCGGCAGCACCAGAAACAGGCCGAGGAAAAACGGCACCATCGCCGCCAGCGTCAGCGCGCCGATGATCACGCCCCAGACCAGCATCACGAAGAGGTTCTGCCGCACGGTCTGCAGGCTGACCAGCATGGCGGTAACGAAATCCACCTCGCGGTCCAGCAGCAGCGGCAGGCTCATCACGGTGAGCGAAAACAGCAGGAAGGCGAGAATCGCGCCCACGCACAGCTCGACCGCGATCATCGTCATGCCCCGCGGTGTCCAGAGCATGTCGAGCGACGAGGAGATGTTCATCATCGCGGTAGGCCCCATGAACAGCGCAAAGATCATGTGGGCAAGGAAGGTCCAGAACAGGAAGTAGATCACGATGATCGCGCCCATCCAGGGCAGCTGCCTGTCCTTTTCGCGGACGACCGCACCAAGGATCGCCCCCCAGGACAGCGATTCGCCCGTCTCCAGCCGCCGGCTGACCTCGTAGAACCCCACTGCGGCGAAAGGCGCCACCAGCGGAAAGCCCAGTGACAGCACCAGCGTCCAGGCCAGGGTGCCGGCCGAAAACCGGACCATGAGCAACCCGACGATCACGTAGATGGAGGTGAAGAGGATACCGATGGCCGGAGCGGTGCGGAAATCGCTCCAGCCGGCCTGAAGTGCGGCCACGAGATCGCCCAGCCCCACCCGGCCGATGTCCGGCAGAGGCGAAGCGGCAACGATGTCATGGGGATGTTCGCGCGTCCCCGTCATGCCAAAAGGCTAGCGGGGCACGAGATTCGGATCAAGCGCGCCGATTCTTGCCTGAACTTCCAGTGGGTTAACCGGAAGAAGCCGCCTCGGCACGGGATTTTCCGGACACGTTCATCGCCAGGGTGGCGGCCATGAAGGCATCCAGATCGCCGTCAAGCACGCCCTGGGTATCGGAGGTCTCGACCCCGGTGCGCAGGTCCTTCACCATCTGGTAGGGCTGCAGCACGTAAGAGCGGATCTGGTTGCCCCAGCCGGCCTCGCCCTTGGCTTCGTGCGCCTCCTGGATGGCCTCGTTGCGCTTTTCCAGCTCCAGCTGATAGAGGCGCGATTTCAGCGCCGCCATGGCATTGGCCCGGTTCTGGTGCTGCGATTTCTCGGAACTCGTCACCACGATGCCGGTGGGGATATGGGTGATGCGCACCGCCGAATCGGTGGTGTTCACGTGCTGACCACCAGCGCCCGAAGCCCGGAAGGTATCGATGCGGATGTCGGCGGGGTTGATCTCGATCTCGATATTGTCGTCCACCACCGGATAGACCCACACGGAAGAAAACGAGGTATGGCGCCGCGCCGCGCTGTCATAGGGCGAGATGCGCACCAGCCGGTGCACGCCGCTTTCGGTTTTCAGCCAGCCATAGGCGTTGGGGCCGGAGATCTTGTAGGTGACGGACTTGATCCCCGCTTCCTCGCCCGGGCTTTCGCTGATCAGCTCCACCTTGTAGCCGTGCTTCTCGGCCCAGCGCACATACATCCGCGCCAGCATCGCCGCCCAGTCGCAGCTTTCGGTGCCGCCGGCGCCGGCGTTGATTTCCAGGAAAGTGTCGTTGGCATCGGCCTCGCCGTCCAGCAGCGCCTCGATCTCCTTCTGCGCGGCGCGCTCGGCCAGCGCCTTGAGCGCGGCCTCCGCCTCGGCCACCACCTCCTTGTCGCCCTCGGCCTCGCCCAGTTCGATCAGGTCGATGTTGTCCTGCAGTTCGGTCTCGATGGATTTCACGGTCTCGACCCGGTCGACCAGCATCTGCCGGTCGCGCATCAGCTTCTGGGCACGTTCCTGATCGTTCCACAAGTCGGGATCCTCGATCATGGCGTT
Organism: Paracoccaceae bacterium; assembly: GCA_026982515.1. Classification (GTDB taxonomy): domain Bacteria; phylum Pseudomonadota; class Alphaproteobacteria; order Rhodobacterales; family Rhodobacteraceae; genus S012-89. The sequence goes on along the minus strand of JALSGY010000087.1, from coordinate 743 downwards.
GAACTCCTCCAGCCGGTGGCTGGCGGTTTCCCAGCCCATCCGCTGTTTGAGCAATTCGACCGACTTCCTGATCGCCTCGACCGTATTCGCCGTTTCTGCGCGCATGTTTCCGGATCCGTCCATTCCTGACGCCTGCTGATAGCAATGCCGCCACCGGGCGGCAAGCGCCACCCGATGCGGACTGCCTGCCGCGCGGGAGTATTTCCCGACAAAAGAGGAAGGCACGGGGAGAGGGCGCCCTCTTCTTCTGTCCAGAAATACTCGCCGCGTAGCGATCCCCGCGCAGCGGGGAGGCCTCTCAGTAAAGCCCGCCCGAGGACAGGGTGCCGAAATCGGCCTTCTTGGGCACCACCACCACCTGGCCCGAAGATGTCTTGACGGTGGTGCCCTGGTTGTCCACCTCGCCGGGTTCGAACAGCAGCAGGTTGGAGCCCATGGCAAAACCGCCATCGAGGCTGAGCCCGAAGACCGGCTCCTCGCCCTCGCGGAAATACTCGGCCACCACATTGTCGCCCTCGGCATCGTCCGGCAGGCGCTCGCCGGTGAAACGGTCGATCTTGATGAAGCGCCCGCCCGGCGGCACCTTGAACGGGCCGCCGCCGTATTTCTCGGTGGCCTTCTGCATGAAATCGTTGAACACCGGCGCGCACATCGAGCCCCCAAAGGCCCCGCGACCCAGAGAGCGGGGCTGGTCGAAGCCCATGTAGCAGCCGGCAACGATGTTCGAGGTGAAGCCGGTGAAC
>JALSGY010000086.1 GCA_026982515.1 Paracoccaceae bacterium | reverse complement strand
CACCTCGTCAGCCTGACCCGAAAGCGAGATCTCGACGAATACCGTGGTCGGCCGGCCCAGCTTGCGGGGATCGAGAAGCGCGACATATTCCTTGATGTAGCCGGCCTTTTCCAGCTGCTGCACCCGCCGGTGACAGGCCGAGGGCGAGAGGTTCACCCGCTCGGAAAGCTGGGCATTCGTGATCCGCCCATCCTTCTGCAAAACTTCGAGTATCCGTTGATCTGTTCTGTCAAGTTCCGCCATATCGGGATATTCTTCGAAATGTTACCGCTCATGGGGGCAGTTTCTTTCAATCAGACGTATTTTGCCAGCCTTCTTTTCAAAGCAATTGCAGCGCCAAGCGTGCACACCCATGAAAAACCCAAGGAGAGTGCCATGCTGATCGGATGCCCAAGGGAGATCAAACCGCAGGAGTATCGCGTCGGGCTGACACCGAACACTGCGCGCGAAGCGGTGGCCCATGGCCACCAGGTGATCATCGAGACCGGCGCGGGCGCCGGGGCCGGTTTCGCAGACGGGGATTATGTAGCCGCGGGAGCCGAAATCGTCGCTACCGCCGCCGAGGTGTTCGCGCGCGCCGAGATGATCGTCAAGGTGAAGGAACCCCAGCCGGGCGAGCGAAAGATGCTGCGCGAAGGACAGGTGCTGTTCACCTACCTCCACCTCGCCCCCGACCCGGAGCAGACGAAGGACCTCATGGCAAGCGGCGTCACCGCCATCGCCTATGAGACCGTCACCGACGAACGCGGCGGGCTGCCGCTTCTGGCGCCGATGTCCGAGGTGGCCGGCAAGCTGGCCCCGCAGATGGGCGCCTGGGCCCTGCAGAAGGCCAACGGCGGGCGCGGCGTGCTGATGGGCGGGGTGCCCGGCGTGGGCCCGGCCCGGGTGGTGGTGATCGGCGGCGGGGTGGTGGGCACCAATGCCGCGCGGGTGGCCGCCGGGATGGGTGCCGATGTCACCGTTCTGGACCGCTCGCTGCCGCGGCTGCGCTACCTTGATGACGTGTTCGGGCACCTGTTCAAGACCAGCTATGCCTCGGCTGGCAACACCAGGGAACTGGTGCATCAGGCCGACATGGTGGTGGGCGCTGTGCTGATCCCCGGCGCGGCGGCGCCGAAACTGGTCAAACGCGCCGACCTGGCGGAAATGAAACCCGGTGCGGTGCTGGTGGACGTGGCCATCGACCAGGGCGGGTGTTTCGAAACCTCGCGCCCCACCACCCACCATGACCCGATCTTCGAGGTCGACGGGATCGTGCACTACTGCGTGGCCAACATGCCCGGCGCGGTGGCGCGCACCTCGACCATCGCCCTGACCAACGCCACCATGCCCTACATGCTGGCGCTGGCCGACAAGGGCTGGCGCAAGGCCTGCGAGGAGGATCCGCACCTGCTGGACGGGCTCAACGTGCATGCGGGCCACCTGACCTGTTATGCGGCGGGCAGGGCGCTTGAGATCGACGTGCTCTCGCCCACGCTGGCCCTCAAGCGGTAGGGCCGTGGCGGCTGTCGCGCGCCCTGCGGGCGCAAGCCGGCCTTGCGCCGCCCCTGGCGGGGCGGCGGTTCCGCTCCGCTCGGGGAGTATTTTGGCAAGGTGAAGGGACCTTCACCTGTTCACCAGCGCATCCCGGATCTCGGCCAGCAGTTCTACCTCGCTTGGCCCCTTCGGGGCTTCCGGCGCGGCTTCCTGCTCTTTCTCGGCCAGGGATTTCAGCCGGTTCACCCCCTTGACCAGCATGAACACCACGAAGGCGATGATCAGGAAGTTGATCACCGCCATGATGAAACTGCCGTAGGCGAAGATGGCTGCGTCCTCTCCCTCGCCCAGCCGGATGCCGAGAGCGGAAAAATCGACCCCGCCCGTCAACAGGCCGATGACCGGGTTGATCAGATCGTTGACGAGGGATTTGACGATGGCGGTGAAGGCCGCCCCGATGATGATGCCGACGGCCATGTCCATGACATTGCCCCGGGCGATGAAATTGCGAAATTCCCTGATCATGTGCTTCCTTCCCTGTTGCCTTGCCCGACGCCGCAAGGGGCGGGCAGGACAACCCGATAGCACATGGGCCGGTTCTCGCTCAGGGAAGTTGCCGCCGCCCTTTCCCCCTTTCGCCACGGGGTGCGGGAGGCCGCTCAGCCGGGCAGCTCGCCGGTGAGCACGTAGCGCAGGATCTGCACCACCTGCACGGGTTCTCTGGCCACGGCCAGGGCGGCGGCGTCCACCTCCTTGAGGGCATGCTGGTGCTCGTCGCCGTGCAGCACGATCAGCGATTTGCCGAGGGCCGCGGCATAGCCGGCGTCGAAGGCGGCATTCCACTGGCGGTATTTCTCGCCGAAACGCACCACCACCACGTCGGCCTCGCCGATCGCCTTGCGGGTACGAATGGCGTTCACCTTCGCGCCCTTGTGATCGTGCCAGAACTTGCTGTCCTCGGCCCCCAGGATCGCCACGCCGCAGTCATCCGAGGCGTCGTGGTCGGTCACCGGCGCACTGAATTCCACATCCAGCCCCTTGGCGCCTTCGATGATCTGGTCGCGCCAATCGGTGTGGATTTCGCCGGAAAGGTAGATTTTCAGTGTCATGGAATGCCTGTCCCCTGTGTGAGTTTCGCGCCGGTTCTAGCAGAGAAAAAAAGGCGCCGACACCGTTTTGACAGCGGTGTCGGCGTGGTCTCGGCAGGTTTTGCAGCCTTTAGCCGCAGCTGACCGCCGGGTTGAACGGCGCGTAGATGTCCGCGGGGTTTTCGCGGAACAACCAGAGGTGCAGGTCGTAATGCGGGGCGAACCCATGGGCCTCGTCGCCAGTGGTCCCGGCGTCATCGGCCATGGCATCCCAGGCACGGTCTCCAAAGGCCGGGAGCGCGCTGTTGCCGGCCGCGGCCCAGGCGTCCTGGAACACCAGGTTTTCAACGCCCACCAGCACCAGCGAGCCGTCGCCCTGCGGTTCATAGAGAAGGATCGACGGCGCGTTGAAATCCACGTTGAGGCCGACCCCGGTGACCTTTGGATCGCCGCCGGTAATCTGCAGCCGCGCCATGTTCAGGTAATGGATACCCATGGCACCCATTTCCGGCGGCAACCCTTCTGCGGCAGCCGACACGCATTGCCCGGAGGGATCGGGAATGAAGCCGTCAGCCAGCGCCACGTTCACATCCATGTATTTCATGCTGGCCGCTTTTGCCGCCGCGAGCATGTCCGCCTCGCTCTGGGCGCTCGCCGTGGCAGCAAACGCCAACGTGGCGCATGAAAAAACAAGTCCATTCAGTGTAGATTTCATCGGAGTTCCCCTTTGTGATTGTTGATTGTCCTCGTTCACCATCGTTTCAGACACCGTCCAGAAACGTGATTTTCGGCGCACTGGTCACCCCGGTTTCCTGCATGGCCGTTTTCCACCGCGTGCTTTCAAAATATTCCCGGGCATTTTCATATTTGTCCCATTCGAACAGCCCGGTGATCAGATTGGGATCGGCGGCGTCGCGAAATATCTGGGCGGATTTTTCACCGGCCGCATGGCGCATCGCCGCCGCGTCGTTGAACGCGCTTTGCCAGCTGTCGAAATCGGCAACACCATGGGTGATCAATATGTAGGTCATGTTGATGGCCTCCCCCTGTTGCTGCGTTGCGTTGCCGGGTCGTGACCCGGCGGTTCAGCGCCGGGATCAGGGGCAGGTTGGCCCATCGCAAAGGACAAATATATCCCGCCACTTGCGCAATGGCTTTGCAATAATGCAAAATGGGCCAATGTATGAATGGAGCGATCTTCGGATTTTTCTGGCGGTGGTGCGCGAGGGTTCGGCGCTGGGTGCGGCGAAAACCCTGGGCATCAACCAGACCACGGTGAACCGGCGCGTCCAGGCCCTGGAGCACGCCCTGGGCCTGACCCTGTTCGACCGCCGGAACCGGGGCCACTCCCTGACGGAACATGGAAAGGCGCTGTTGGAACCGGCGAAAAGGGTTGCGAAAGCCGCCAATGATCTGTCCTCTGCCGCCGAGCGCCTGCGTCGAAATATCTCGGGGGTGGTGCGCATTACCGCGCCCGAGGACACCTCGAGCCGGCTGATCATTCCGATCGCAGCCGATTTTCGTCGCCAATTCCCGGATGTGCGCATCGAACAGGTCGTCGCCGACCGCCGGCTCGATATCGTGCATGGCGAGGCCGACATCGCCATCCGCAACGGCTCCGGCCCCGATGACGACCGGCTGGTCGCCCGGCGCCTGCCCGGCTTTGCCTGGTCGCTCTATTGCAGCAAGGATTACGCCCAGGCCCACGGGATGCCCGCCAGTCGGGACGAGGTCACCGGGCACGACTTTGTCGCCTACAGCGAAGGACCGGTCAACTGGAGCGGTTACCGATGGTTCGTTGCAGCCGTAGACCCCACCCGGATCGTGAGCCAGTCCAACACCATCCCCAACATGGCGGCGGTCCTGCGCTCCGGGATCGGCGTCGGATTGCTGCCCTGTTTCATCGGCAACGACGAACCCATGCTGAAGCGCTGTTTCGATGCCCCGAGAGAGCTCTACGCCGAAAGCTGGCTGTTGACGTCCCCCGAGGCGCTCAGTTCACCACAGGTGCGCGCTTTCGTCGATTTTCTGGTGCCCCGCCTTATGGCGCAAAGGAACCTGCTCACCGGCAATGGGTAAGGCCAGGGCAAACACCCGTTTTCCTCTGTCTCAAAATATCCCCGCCGGAGGCCACCGCCCTAGCCGCGCAGCACCCCGCCGGTGGCTTTCGCCACCTTCTCGACGATCTTCGCCGACACCGCTTCGATATCCTTTTCGGTCAGGGTCTTTTCCCTTGGCTGCAGGCGCACGGTGATGGCCAGGGATTTCTTGCCCTCGCCCATCTGGGCGCGCGCCTTTTCGCCAGTGAATTCGTCGAACAGAC
>JALSGY010000085.1 GCA_026982515.1 Paracoccaceae bacterium | reverse complement strand
CCTGAAGATGGTGCTCGACGACGAGGGCGTCCAGCGGGTGATCCCGGCCATCGAGGCCGCCTGGCCTGGGACGGGCGCTGACGTCATCGCCATCGACCCCATCCGCAACCTGTTCGACGGGGGCGACGCGGGCGGCGAGAACGACAACGCGGCGATGTTGTTTTTCCTGTCACAGCGCATCGAGCGGCTGCGTGACGCCGTCAATCCCGACGCCGGCATCATCCTCGTCCATCACACCCGCAAGCTCGGCAAGCGCCAGTTCGAGGAGGACCCGTTCCAGGCCCTGGCCGGCGCCGGCAGCCTGCGCGGCTACTACTCCACCGGGATGCTGTTGTTCCGCCCCGACGAGAGCCACACCACCCGGCAACTGATCTTCGAGCTGCGCAACGGCCCGGCCCTGCCGTCTATGCACGTGGACAAGGCCGGCGGCGAATGGGTCGAGGTGCAGGCCAGCGAGCGGCTGGTGATGCAGGACTACGGCGAACGACTGGACGCCGAGCGGCGGCGCAAGCGCGACGTCATTCTGCAGATCCTGTTCGACGAGGCGCGCGAGGGCCGCTGCTACACAGCCAATCAGTTCGCCGAGGCCTTCGAGGGCAAGGCCGGTCTCGGCGCCAACCGCACCATCCGCGAGCGGATCGGCGTGCTGGCCACCAAGGGCTACATCAAGTTCTTCCGCGACCCCGAGGACTATGGCCTGCCGCCGCTGGCGCGCACCCGCTTCGGCTACCTGTGCGTCGAGGGCATGACCGTGCCCGGTCCCGAACGCATCGACGAGGAGACCGGCGAGGTCATCAAGACCGTGCTTCCCGTCCTGCCCACCCACTACAAGTGCCCGCAGACCGGCGCCCCCCTGCCGGTCGAGGACCCAACCGTCTGGATCTATCACGAGGAGGAAGATCGATGAGTTTGACGCCTTCTTTCCGGCAGGCGAGGTTCCCTGCCGCCGAAAAATCCAGTTGGCAGATCGGCCTGCCAACTGAACCGGAATTCTGCCAACTGCCAACTGGCTGCCAACTGGAATCCTTCAGAATCAACGGGTTGCGCCAGTTGGCAGTTGGCAAGGTCCAGTTGGCAAAAAATGTCTGCCAACTGACGATTTCCCCTGACAAATCAACAAGTTCAGTTGGCAAATCCAGTTGGCGGGAACTCTCCTATCCCTACGGGATAGGGGTAGACACCCACGTCTTGCGACGGGTGTCTACCCCCGAACGACATCCGTCGCGGGTTTCGCGTGCCGGGGGCCGGCGGTCCGGTGAGGAGGTGGCGCGATGAGTTTCCTCCTCCGCTTCAACACCGTACCTGAGCCCGGCCTAGTCGTAACGGATCGCGGGCAGGAGTACGAACTGATCATGACCCGGCCTCACCGGCGCAAGGATGGCACTCCGACCGTGGTCCTGACCTGGCGAAGCCGGTGCGCGACCTGCGGCGAGCCATTCACCGTGACCACCGGCCTGTCCCTCAAGGACCTCAACCGACGCTGCCCCCGGCATCACCGGCCTGGCCTGTCGGTCAATCGTTCGCGCAAGGCGTACCGCCGGGGAGGTGCCCATGGATAACACGACCGTGGTGGCGCTCGATCTCGGTACCCGGACGGGCTGGGCGGTCCGCACGCCCGAGGGCCGTTTCGTCAGCGGCACCGAGTCCTTCCGGCCGGGACGCTTCGAGGGCGGCGGCATGCGCTACCTCCGCTTCCGGCGCTGGTTGGAAAACCTGAAGGCCACCGTCGGCCCGATCGAGGCGATCTACTTCGAGGAAGTCCGCCGCCATGCGGGCGTGGACGCGGCCCATGCCTACGGCGGTTTCCTGGGCCAGCTGACCGCCTGGTGCGAGCACCAGCGCATCCCGTACCAGGGCGTGCCGGTGGGCACGATCAAGAAGCACGCCACCGGCCGTGGCAACGCGGCCAAGCGGGACGTGATCGCCGCGGTGCAGGCCCGGGGCTTCCAGCCGGCCGACGACAACGAGGCGGACGCCATCGCGCTGCTGCTCTGGGTCATGGCGCAGCGGGAGGTAAGCCCATGAGTGCGCCCAATCCCCGCTATCGCTGCCCCCTGGGACGCCTGCAACCCGACCGCACCGATTCCGAGGCCATCAAGCGCGAGGGCTGGCGCGAACAGGGCATCCTGGTGATCTCGCCCGAGGACGAACGGCTGGATTGGATCGAGCGGGAGTTCATCCAGCGCATCGGGGAACGGCTCTACGGTCGTCGGGAGGTGGACCATGGCTGAGTGGACCTCCGAGCAGGTGGCCGAGCGGTTCCGCGAAGCGGCGCAGACGGCCCATCGTCTGCCACCCGTCCGGGTGCAGGGCTACTTCAACACCTGGCCGGCCATCCTGCGCCAGCCCTGGGAAACCTTCTCCGGCGATGACGCGTACTACCGCTTTCCGCCGGATCCGGCCGCCATCGACCGCACGGAGGAGACCATGCGCTGGGTGTTGTGGCTCGGCGAGGAGGAACGCCATCTGGTCTGGATGCGCGCGGAAGGATGGCGCTGGCGCGACATCTGTCGCCGCTTCGGCTGCGATCGCACGACGGCCTGGCGGCGATGGCAGCGGGCCTTGGCCGTGGTGGTGGGTCACCTGAATGCCACGGCTACACCAATTCGTGCGAGTGAGATTGCGTGAAGTTGTGGATCGTTTCGAGCCGCCGCGAGCCGGTGCGCAACACTGCAAAACCCGCACCCGATTCGGGCTGCAACACTTTCGCCGGTTTTGCGCTAGGATTGCGCTAGCATCGCGAGCAAAGCGCGTTCGGGGCTCGGGGGTTCTCCCCGGGCCCTCGTCATTTTGATGCTCGCCATCCCTGGCTCGCACCCCTTCGGGGCGACCTGGCGGTCGTCCAAATCCGCTGTCCTGCGGATTTGTCACCCCCTGCCAACCGCTGTCGCCCTTTGCGGGTCCTTCCTGGCCGCTGAGCCCTGCGGGGGGCGGAGGCGCGGCGTTTTGCCAGCGTCACCCCGAAAAACCGGGTTCGCGGTTCGCACCTGAGGTTCGCACGCAATCACCATGGATCTGAACATCGAGCGCCTCCCCGTCGAGGCGCTGACGCCCTATGCCCGCAACGCGCGCACCCACTCCGAGGAGCAGGTGGCGCAGATCGCCGAGTTCGGCTTCGTGAACCCGGTGCTCATCGACGCGGACGGCACCATCATCGCGGGCCACGGGCGACTGCTGGCGGCGCGCGAGCTGGGGCTCGACGAGGTTCCAGTCATCCGGTTGGCGCATCTGACCGACGCGCAGCGCCGGGCGCTGACCATCGCCGACAACAAGCTGGCCGAGAATGCCGGCTGGAACGAGGAACTGCTGCGCCAGGAGCTGGGCAAACTGCAGCTGGAGGACTTCGATCTCAGCCTGATCGGCTTCGATCCGGACGAACTGGCACAACTGCTCGACGCCCCCGAGACGGACAACGCCGGCCTCACCGATGACGATGCGGTGCCCGAGCCTGAGGAGCGTGTCGTCTCTCGTCCCGGCGACCTGTGGTTGCTGGGCGAGCACAAGGTCCTGTGCGGCGACGCCACCCGTGCCTCCGACTACCGGGCGTTGCTGGGCGACGAGCTGGCCGACATGGCCTTCACCGATCCGCCGTACAACGTCAACTACGCCAACAGCCCCAAGGACAAGCTGCGCGGCAAGAACCGGCCGATCCTGAACGACAATCTGGGCGACGACTTCGGCGCCTTTCTGCAGACAGCCTGCAGGCATCTGCTTGAGGTGACGAAGGGCGCCGTCTACATCGCCATGTCCTCCTCGGAACTGGATACCTTGCAGGCGGCCTTTCGCGCCGCCGGCGGCCGCTGGTCCACCTTCATCATCTGGGCCAAGAACACCTTCACCCTGGGCCGTTCCGATTATCAGCGCCAGTACGAGCCCATCCTTTACGGCTGGCGGGAGGGCAACGACCACTACTGGTGTGGCGCGCGCGACCAGGGCGATGTCTGGTTCTTCAACAAGCCGGCCAAGAATGACCTGCATCCCACCATGAAGCCGGTGGAGCTGGTCGAGCGCGCGGTGCGCAACTCCTCCAAGTCGCGGGACATCGTGCTCGATCCCTTCGGCGGATCGGGTTCGACCCTGATCGCCTGCGAGAAGTCGGGACGTCGCGCTCGCCTCATCGAACTCGATCCCAAGTACGTGGACGTGATCGTGCGGCGCTGGCAGGAATACACGGGCAACGAGGCCATGCTCGAGGGCAGCGGCCAAAGATTCTCCGCCGTGGCCGCCGAACGATTCGGTGACGAAGAACAGGAAGCCCGGGCGCTTGGCGAGGCGCCCGAGCACGTTGAGGCTTGAGGATCAGGCGATCCGGTAACGACGTGGTTGACCTTCGTCCTTGTGCGAGACGATGGTCATCCCAAGGCGCTTCTTGAGCGCGTTGGTCATGGTGCCGCGCACCGTGTGGGGCAGCCACCCGGTTTCGCGGGCGATCTCCTCGATGCTTACGCCCTCGGGCCGGCGCATCAGCTCGATCATTCGCGCCTGCTTGGTGCCGCTCCGGTAGCTTCCCGAGCGCGGCGCCTTGCCGATGGCCTCAAAGCCGGCCGCGCTGATACGGTGGTAGCCGCCTTTGAATTCGATCAGTCCGCGCTTCAGCAGGCCGTCGATCACCCGCTGGCGGATGCCGGCGTTCACGTTGGGCGGCAGCGGCTCGATGTCGCCGCTGGGTCGACCGGCGGCGGCGTGAAGGATGCGTTCCTGGGTGGCGGTGAGTTTCATCGGTCTGTCCTCCTTATGCGACGTTGATCTGGATGCCGTTTTTCAGGGTGACGCCGACGCAGGCCGGCTCCCGTTCGATGCTGTCGATGGCCCGGCGCAGGGTCGGCGAGAGGATCTGGTCCTTGGCCAGCTGCATCGGCGCCTGACCGGGGAAGGTGATTTCGTAGCGTTTCTCGGTGGTGGCGGCGTT
>JALSGY010000084.1 GCA_026982515.1 Paracoccaceae bacterium | reverse complement strand
AGAGGCGCCCGCGTCCGCGGCGCCGCCTCGAAGAAGGCGCTGTCGGTAGGATTGGCGCCGGGCCAGCCGCCTTCGATGTAATCCACCCCCAGCTCATCGAGAGCGGCGGCGATGCGCTGCTTCTCGGAAGTGGAGAACTGAACGCCCTGGGTCTGCTGCCCGTCGCGCAGGGTGGTATCGTAGAGGAAGAGGCGTTCGCGGGTCATGTGCACCACCCCCCTGCGGGATAACCGCCCGCGGCGCTTGCGGCACGGGCAGCGCCCGGCCGCCCCCCCGGGCGGGCGCTTCTCGCCCATCCGCGGCCGGGCACTGCCCTTCGGCTGAGGCAAGACATCATTTCAGCGCCTCCAGTTTGGCGGGGTCGAAACCGGGCCTGGCTTCAAGCGCTATACCATCCTTCGACATCCGCACCTCAACTCCTGCCGCCACAAGAGCCGACTTCATGGCATCCACTTCGGTGTAATCCTTGGTCTCTCTTGCCACTTCGCGCAGATCGCCAAGTTTGCGGGCCAACTCTTGCAAGATACCATCCGCCGATGTGACCCATCCGCTTTGCTCATCCGTGAGCAAGCCCAGAAAATTGGCAGCCTCCCTGAACCATCGCCTGTGCGAATCATCGCCATGCTCTGCCATGTTCCCCAATGTTTCCAGACGCCTTAATGCCAGTGGAGTATTCAGGTCATTCGCTATGGCCTCGACAATCCCCCAGCGTTCGGCATTTTCATGGTTCGCAAAGCGGTTGACGGTGACATCCTTGACTATCCTGTGCCATTTCATGAGCTTTGCCTCCGCCTCGCGCGCCTTCCTCTCGGTCCAGTCCATCGGCTTGCGGTAATGGGTGGACAGGAACACATAGCGGATCACCTCGCCCGGCACGCCGCGATCCAGCAGGTCCCGCACGGTGAAGAAATTGCCCAGGGACTTGGACATCTTCTTCCCCTCCACCTGCAGCATCTCGTTGTGCATCCAGACCTGTGCGAAGCACTGCTCCCCCTCCGGCGCCGGATGGGCACAGCAGCTTTGCGCGATCTCGTTCTCGTGGTGGGGAAACATCAGGTCGTTGCCGCCGCCATGGATGTCGAATCGTTCTCCCAGCAACTCGTGGCTCATGGCCGAGCACTCGATATGCCAGCCCGGCCGGCCGCGGCCCCAGGGGCTGTCCCAGCCCGGCTGCTCGGGGGTCGAGGGCTTCCACAGCACGAAATCCATCGGGTTGCGCTTGTAGGGCGCGACCTCGACCCGGGCTCCGGCAATCATGTCCTCGACCGCGCGCCCCGAAAGCCGGCCGTAATCGGGGTAGCTGTCCACCGCGAACAGCACATGGCCCTCGGCCGCATAGGCATGCCCGCGCGCGATCAGCGCCTCGATCATGGCGATCATCTGCGGGATGTATTGCGTGGCGCGCGGCATCTCGTCGGGCTCCAGCGCCCCCAGCGCGGCCATGTCGTCGAGAAACCATTGCGTCGTCTCGGCCGTGATCCGGTCGATGGGGCGGCCGGTCGCGTCGGCCCGGGCAATGATCTTGTCGTCCACATCGGTGAAATTGCGCACATAGCGCACGTGATCGGCCCCGTAGACATGCCGCAGCAGGCGATAGAGCACGTCGAAAACCACCACCGGGCGGGCATTGCCCAGATGCGCCCGGTCATAGACCGTGGGTCCGCAGACATACATCCGCACGCCCTGCGCATCGAGCGGCTCGAAAACCTCCTTCCGGCGGGTCAGGGTGTTGTACAGCTTGATCGTCGTCATCGGGCGTCCTTCACGCAGGTGCTTGCGCGGGCCTTAGCATCTTGATCTGTCAGGGGAAAGGTGACCGGCCCGCGGATATGTCAGCGGGCAATGCGGCAACGGATGATGCTGCGGCGGGTCATGGGCCCTGATTAGCACGCCGGCCCGCACAGGAAAAGACCTGCCATTTCTTCTGTCCTGAAATACTCCCCCGGCGGGCAGTTGAAGAAGGAAAATCGGAATTGACAGTGCCCCGGCGCCATGGCCACCTGCCCGGCGGAGGTGACGCATGGAACTGTCGAGGCGGATCACGGGGCTCACGGGCGGCGGCTCGGACGGGTGGGGCCTGTATTTCAAGGCCCGCCGCATGGTGGCCGAGGGCCATGACATCGTCGAGCTCACCATCGGCGAGCACGACATCGGCACCGATCCGGCGATCCTGGAGGCAATGGATGCCTCTGCCCGCGGCGGGCACACGGGCTATGCGATGATCCCCGGCACCGACAGCCTGCGCGAGGCAGTGGCAGAGCGGGTGGCCGCGCGCACCGGCGTGCCGACCGGTGCCGACAACATCCTGATCACGCCGGGCGGCCAGGCGGCGCTGTTCGCCGCCCACATGGCGGTGCTCGATGACGGCGACGCGGCCCTTTTCTGCGATCCCTACTACGCCACCTACCCCGGCACCATTCGCGCCGCGGGCGGCGTGCCGGTGGCCGTGCCCACCCGCCCGGACGAGAACTTCCAGCCCCGCCCGGCCGATATTGCCGCCCGCGCGGACGCGGCGCGCGCCCTGCTGATCAACACGCCCAACAACCCTACCGGCGTGGTCTATTCACGCGCCACGCTGGAAGGGATCGCCGCGGCCTGCCAGAAACACGGGCTGTGGCTGATCTCCGACGAAGTCTACGACACCCAGGTCTGGGAGGGCGCGCACATCAGCCCCCGCGCCCTGCCGGGCATGGCCGAACGCACCCTGGTGGTGGGCTCGATGTCGAAAAGCCACGCCATGACCGGCAGCCGGCTGGGCTGGCTGGTGGGACCGGAAGAGGCGATCGCGCATCTGATCACGCTGGCCACCCATACCACCTACGGGGTGCCGGGATTCATCCAGGATGCCGCCGTCTTCGCACTGCGCCAGGGCGAGGCGCTGGAAGAGAAGATCGCCGCCCCCTTCCGCCGCCGCCGCGACCTGGCCGCGCAGGTACTGGCCGGGCAGAACGCGGTGCGCCCGGTGCCCTCGCAGGGGGCAATGTACCTGATGCTGGACATCCGCGCCACCGGGCTGAGCGGCGAGGATTTCGCCGAAGCCCTGCTGGCACGCGAGCGCATCGCCGTGATGCCGGGGGAAAGCTTCGGGCGCTCGGCGGCGGGGCATGTGCGGGTGGCGATGACGGTGGAAGACTCAGCCTTCGCCGAGGCGCTGGAGCGGCTGTGCCGGTTTGCCGCGGAACTGGCCGGCTGATCGTCCGGGGCGCGCCTGACGGCGCGCGGCCTCCGGCGGGAGTATTTCGGGCAAGATGAAGCAGGGAGCGGGCATGGATCATGATGAACTGAACCTCTGGGCGAAGCGGGCCGCCGACTGGCTGCGGGACTATCACGCCGGGCTGCGCGCCCGCCCGGTGCGCGCCCGGACAAGCCCCGGCGAGGTGGCGAAGAAACTGCCTGCCGCCGCCCCCGAATCCCCCGAACCGATGGAGCGCATCTTCGCCGATTTCGAGGCCATCGTGCCCGGGGCCACCACCCACTGGCAGCATCCCCGGTTCTTTGCCTATTTCCCGGCCAACGCCGCGCCCGCCTCGATGCTGGCCGAGCAGCTTGCGGCCGGCATGGCAGTGCAGGCGATGCTGTGGCAAACCTCGCCCGCCGCCACCGAGATCGAGCAGGTGATGATCCGCTGGCTGGCCCGCGCGCTGGGCCTGCCGGCGCGGTTTTCCGGCACCATCCATGACACCGCCACCACCGCAACGCTCAGCGCGGTGATGACCATGCGCGAGCGCGCGCTGGGCTGGGAGGGCCTGAAGAAGGGCCTGTCCGGCGGGCCGGTGCTGCGGCTCTACTGCTCCGACCAGGTGCATTCCTCGGTGGACAAGGCGGCGCGGCTTTCCGGCATCGGCTTGGACAATCTGGTGAAGGTAAAAACCGACGAGACCCTCTCGATGACGCCCGAGGCGCTGGAGGCGGCGATCATCGCCGACAAGGCGGCGGGGCTTGTGCCGGCGGGGTTGATCCTTTCGGTGGGCGGCACGGCGGTGGGCGGCTCGGACCGGCTGGCACCCCTGATCGAGGTGGCGCGCCGGCACGGGCTGCCGACCCATGTGGATGCCGCCTGGGCAGGCTCGGCGATGATCTGCCCGGAGTTCCGGCACATGTGGGAAGGCGTCGAGGGGGCCGATTCGATCGTCTTCAATCCCCACAAGTGGCTGGGCGCGCAGTTCGACTGCGCTGTGCAGTTCCTGGCCGACCCCGGCCCCCAGATCCGCACCATGGGCCTGCGCCCCGATTACCTGCAGACCCCGGGGCAGGAGGAGATCGTGAATTTCAACGAGTGGACGGTGCCGCTGGGCCGCCGCTTCCGGGCGCTGAAGCTGTGGTTCGTGCTGCGCGCCTACGGGCTGGAGGGGCTGCGCACGCGCATCCGCAACCATGTGGCCTGGGCGCAGGAGGCGGCCCGCGCCATCGACGCCCTGCCGGGCTTCGAGATCGTCACCGGGCCGGTGCTGTCGCTGTTCACCTTCCGCTACCGCGACGATCCGGCAACCGAGGCACTGCTGGCCCGCATCAACGACGACGGGCGCATCTACCTGACCCAGACCACCCATCGCGGGCAATTCGTGATCCGGGTGCAGGTGGGCCAGTTCGACTGCACCCGCGAGGACGTGATGACCATCCCGCAGGTGCTGGCCGAGCTGACCGGCGCGGGCTGAAGGGCGCAAAACGACATCCCGCCCCCGAACCTGCCGCAAACGTGCAAGATCGCGCCACTTGCGGGCGGGCAAGCTGTAGCCAGGGAGGTGCGGATGGACCGCATGCAGTGGCTGATCGTGCTGATAGAGCGTGACCTGCCACGGGATTTTTCCTCCAGATGGGATTAGAGTCCGCCCCAAGGAAGGGACGGACAATGAAGCGAACGAGATATTCGGAAGAGCAGATCATCGGCATTCTGGCCGAGCATGAGGCTG
>JALSGY010000083.1 GCA_026982515.1 Paracoccaceae bacterium | reverse complement strand
ATGTAGCTTTCGGCCTCGGTGTTGATCCCCAGGTCGATCACCTCGAAGCCCGCGCCCTCCATCATCATGCCGACGAGGTTCTTGCCGATGTCGTGGATGTCTCCCTTGACGGTGCCGATCACCATCTTGCCCATCTTCGGCGCGCCGGTTTCCACCAGCAGCGGCTTGAGGATCGCCATCCCCCCCTTCATCGCATTGGCCGCCAGCAGCACCTCGGGCACGAACAGGATGCCGTCGCGGAAATCGTCCCCCACCACCTGCATGCCGGCCACCAGTGCCCTGGTCAGGATGTCGTAGGGCTGCCAGCCGCGTTCGAGCAGGATGCGCACCCCTTCCTCGATCTCCTCCTTGAGGCCATCGTACAGGTCGTCCTGCATCTGCAGCACCAGCTCGTCGTCGTCGAGCTCGCTCAGGACGATGTCGTCTTCTTCCTCTTCAGCCATCGAGACTCTCCTCACAGGCGCGCCGCAGCGCGGATGGTTTACCCCTACATGAGGTGAACGGATGACGCGCACCAGCCCGATTGCGACATGGGCCGCGCCGCAACCGACAGGGCCGGGGGGCGATGCGCGGTTCGCCCTGGCAAATGTTCTTATTATGTTCCATATTGCGGCCATGCAGGAGGACGAACCGACCATCCCGGAGAACCTGCGCCGCCCCGGCCGCGCGGCGCTGTCCAACCGTTCGGGCCGCCATGAGGCGCATGCCCGCGTGGTGGCCGATGACGGCTGGGACATGGCGGAAGATCCCCAGCTTGCCCGCACCACCGTGACGCTGGAGCGCCCGCGCCGCGTGATCACGCGCAACAGCTCTCCCGACATTCCCTTCGACCGCTCGCTCAACCCCTATCGGGGTTGCGAGCACGGCTGCATCTACTGTTTCGCCCGGCCGACCCATGCCTGGCTCGGCTATTCGGCGGGGCTGGATTTCGAAACCCGTCTGATCGCCCGTCCCGAGGCGGCCCTGGCCCTGCGGCGAGAGCTTTCGGCGCCGCGCTACGCCCCCGCACCGCTGGCCATCGGCACCGCCACGGACCCCTATCAGCCGGTAGAGAAATACTTCCGGATCATGCGACAGGTGCTTGAGACATTGCGGGAATTTCGCCATCCGGTGATGGTGACCACCAAGGGCACGCTGGTCGAGCGTGACGCCGACATCCTGGGCGAGATGGGCCACGCCGGCCTGGCCCGCGTGGCCATTTCGCTGACCACGCTGGATGCCGATCTCGCCCGCCGGATGGAGCCGCGCGCGCCGGCCCCCGCCCGCCGCCTGGGCATGATCGAGCGCCTCGCGGCCTCCGGCTGCCCGGTGAGCGTGATGGTGGCGCCGGTGGTGCCTGGGCTCACCGACCACGAGATCGAGGCGATGCTTGAAGCCGCCGCCGCGGCCGGGGCGAGCAGCGCCGCCTGGATATTGCTGCGCCTGCCCGGCGAGGTGCGGGGGCTGTTCTGCGAATGGCTGGCCGCCCGTTACCCGCATCGGGCCGGGCGTGTCCTGGCCCGGCTGCGCGATGCCCATGGCGGGCGCGAGTACCGCGCCGGCTGGGGCAGCCGGATGCGCGGGCAGGGGGTGCACGCGCAGCTGATCGAGCAGCGATTCCGGCTTGCCGCCCGGCGGCTGGGGCTCGATGCCCCGCCGCCGCCGCTGCGGCTCGATCTGTTCCGGGTTCCTGGGCGCGCTCGGCAACTTACGCTCCTGTGAAAGGGGTCAGCCGCGCCGCCGCCTGCGGCTGCGCTGTGGCGCGGCCGCGCCATCGCCGGTGCCGTCGGAGGCCGAAGAGAAGGAGCCCAGCGCCGCGGTGATCTGTTCCAGCGTCGGGCGGGGCCCGGCCGGACGGGTTTCCAGTGCCTCGCGCATCTTGCGCAGGTGCTCGGGGGTGGTGCCGCAGCAGCCGCCGATGATGCGCGCCCCGCAGTCGCGGGCCAGCACCGCATATTCGGCCATCAGCTCAGGTGTGCCGTCATAGTGGATATGCCCGTGTTCGTATTTCGGGATGCCCGCGTTGCCCTTGGCGATCAGCGGCCGCTCGGTGCCCTGGGCGACGAATCCCAGCACGGTGCGCAGCAGGTCCGAGGCCCCGACCCCGCAGTTGGCCCCGAAGGCGATCGGCGGGTGGGGCAGCTTTTCCACCAGGCTGGCCAGATCGGCGGAGGTGACCCCCATCATGGTGCGCCCGGCGGTGTCGAAGCTCATGGTGCCGCACCAGGGCATGCCGGCCAGACGCGCGGCCTCGCCCGCGGCGCGGTATTCCTCGGCGGCCGAGATGGTCTCGACCCACAGCACGTCGACGCCGCCCTCCTTCAGCCCCTCGGCCTGCTCGTGGAACATCTCCACCGCCAGCTCGTGGGTCAGGGTGCCCATGGGCTCCATGATTTCCCCGGTGGGCCCGATCGAGCCGGCCACGATCACCCTGCGCCCGGCCCTGTCGGCCACCTCGCGGCCGATCTCGGCCGCCGCGCGGTTGAGTTCGCGCACCCGCCTTTCCGCCCCGTGCAGCTTCAGCCGCGAGGCGTTGCCGCCGAAGCTGTTGGTCAGGAACAGATCGCTGCCGGCATCCACCGCGCCCTGGTAAAGCGCGGTGATCTTCCCGGGGTGATCGGTATTCCACAGCTCCGGCGCATCGCCCGATTCCAGCCCCATGTTGAACAGGGTCGTTCCGGTGGCGCCGTCGGCCATCAGCCAGTCTCGTTCGGCAAGCATGCGGGTGAGGGCGTCGGTCATGTCAGGTGCTCTTTCATCTCTGAAGGCCCGGGAAAACGCGCCGCGTGCCCGGTTCGACCTCACATGCCACGGGGGCGTTATTGAAGCAAATACATATTCGTCATAATGATCTTGGCCCCGTCCTCATGCACAGGGCTTCATCTGTTCCGTTCCAGTGCCGCCCACCTGGCCTCCAGCGCCTCGATGGCGCGGATGCGCTCGGCGGTTTTCGGGTGGCTCATCAGCCAGGCCGGCATGGCGCCGGCATTGCTCCGGGTCAGCTGCTCGAGCTTGGTGAACAGGGACTTCTGCGGCCCGGTGCCGATCCCCGCCTTGACCAGCAGCGCCGCGGCGTAGGCGTCGGCCTCGTATTCGTCGGCCCGTGAAAGCCGGGCGGCCAGCAGGCTGGTGATGGCGCCGGCCAGATAGGCGCCGATGCCGGGCAGGAAGCGCGAGAGAACCATCGCCAGCGCCGTGCGCAGGGCGTTCTGGCCGGAAAAATCTATCATCCGGCGGCGCGAATGTCCCAGTGCCACATGGCCCAGCTCGTGGGCGATGACACTGGCCAGTTCCTCGGCACTCACCTCTCCGGCGCGGTAGCGGTTGTAGAAGCCGCGGGTGATGAAGATCCGCCCGTCGGGGGCGGCGAGCCCGTTGACGGGCTCGACCTCGTAGATGTTCACCCGGATGCGCGGAAGTTCCAGGGCGGCCGCCATCCTGTCGGTCAGCCGCCGCAGAACCGGATCGGCCAGTTCGCTCGAGCGCGCGTCCAGCTCCCGCGCAGTGCGCCAGGCCGAAAACCGGTACATCAGCAGCCCGTAAAGCAGGGCCAGCAGAATCGGGGTGAACTTGAGCATGTTCCAGATATGGGGGCAGGGGCGGCAAAGGCAAATGCTTTGCTACTCCGGGCGCTCTTCGCGCATCCGTTTCCTCAGGAACAGGCCCAGCAAGACCGTCACCAGCCCCGCCGCCAGCGCGCCCGAGACATTGCCGAGGATCTCCGCCACCGCCTCGAGGCGGCTGGCGAAGCCATAGCCCAGCCCCACATACAGCCCCACCCAGACCGCCTCGCCGGCCATGGCCCACAACGCGAAGCGCCGCCAGCCGACATCCGCCGCCCCCGAAAGGAAGTTGACATAGGGGCCCAGCGGGCTCACCAGCCAGCGGCTGAAGAATACCCCCGGCCCGCCCCACCGGCGCGAAAAGGCACGGGCGCGTTCCAGCAGTGCCAGCCGCCGGGGGTGGGCACGGGTCTGCCTGTCGATCCAGCCCTCGCCGAAACGGCCGATGGCATAGCCGGCCTGGTCGCCGGCCACCGCTCCGGCAAAGGCCGCCCCGCTGACCGACAGCAGCGAAAGATCGCCCCCCGCCGCGAAGGCCCCGCCGGTGAGCATCAGGATCGAGGCCGGCACCGGCAGCGCCAGGCAGGAGAGAAACGTCACCACCATCAGCAGCGCCGCGCCGTATTGCGGTACCAGGGCCAGCAGCGCGTCGGTCATCTGCCGCCGTCCTCGCGCCCCTGTGCCGCGGCCCGGATGCGCTCGGCCAGAACCGCAAGCGGCACGCCCGTCCGGGCGGAGATCTCGCCCATGGTCCTGCCGCGGCGGGGCGGGGCATCCAGCTCCAGCGCCGCGGCCAGCTCCTCCGGCGTCAGGCCCCAGGAATAGGCCACGTAGCGGGCCGGCATCCAGGGCTCGATCTCCTGGAAACGATGCGCGGGGTCGGACCAGTAGATGGTGAACATCACCGAGCGGGCGATGAACATCGCGGTCAGCAGCGCCCCCAGCACGAAGGCGGAACTCAGGAAGGGGTGGCGCCGCCACAGGGCGAAGAGACGTCTCATGCCGACACAGTGCACCGTGTGCGCCGGCATGAAAAGCCCCTCTTCATCTTGCACGAAATACTCCGGGGGGGCCGCCCGCACGGGCGGCGGGGGCAGCGCCCCCTTCCGCCCATGCCTCAGTGGCCGAGCAGCTTCATTCCCGCCTCGATTCCGGCAAGCGTCATCGGCACCATGCGCTCGGGGCCGATGATCTCGCGGATCATTCCCACCGAGGGGGTCTGCGCCCAGTAGCGCTCGGGCACGGGATTGATCCACAGGTGATCGGGCCATTGTTCGGCGGCGCGGCCCAGCCACACGGCGCCGGCCTCTTCGTTCATGTGTTCGTTGGCGCCGCCGGGCCAGGCGATCTCGTAGGGACTCATGGTGGCATCC
>JALSGY010000082.1 GCA_026982515.1 Paracoccaceae bacterium | reverse complement strand
CCAGACGTGGAAGCGTGTCGTCATCTGGGGGCTGGTGGCTCTCGGGTTGTATTTCGCGCTGCCCAACGCGTTCTATTCGCGGGTTGAGCAGCACAATGACGCGCTCAAGGCGATCGAGCAGCAGGGGGAAACCCCCGAGCTGGCCGCCCAGCGCGATCTGTGGCCTTCCTGGATGCCGTCTTCGCTGGTCAATCTCGGGCTCGATCTGCGCGGCGGTGCGCAGCTTCTGGCCGAGGTGCAGGTGGAAGACGTCTATGCCGACCGGATGGACGGCTACTGGCCCGAAATCCGCAATGCCCTGCGCGCCGAGCGCGACGTGGTGGGCACCATCCGCCGCCTGCCCGCCCCCAAGGGCGAGCTGCGCATCCGCATCTCGAAACCCGAGGGCATGGAGCGGGCGCTTGAGGTCGTGCGCGCGCTGGCCCGGCCGGTGGTTTCGCTCACCGGGGTGGGCTCGTCCGACATCGTGGCCCGCGGCGAGGGCGACACGATCATCATCACCCTTTCGGACGCCGAGAAGATCGCCACCGATGACCGCACCGTCCAGCAATCGCTGGAGATCATCCGCCGCCGGGTGGACGAGGTGGGTACCCGCGAGCCCACCATCCAGCGCCAGGGCGAGAGGCGCATCCTGATTCAGGTGCCGGGCATCGGCTCGGCCGAGGAGCTCAAGGCGCTGATCGGCACCACCGCGCGGCTGACCTTCAACCCGGTGGTCGGGCGCACGTCCGACTCCGACGCCGACCCGGGGCCGGGCAACGTCATCTATCCGGCGATGGATGACCCGAATACCTATTACATCCTCGAGCGCACCCCGGTGGTCACCGGCGAGGAGCTGGTGGATGCCCAGCCCACCTTCGACCAGAACGGCCGGCCGGCGGTGAACTTCCGCTTCAACCCCACGGGGGCGCGCAAGTTCGGCGATTACACCGCCGAGAACATCGGCTCCCCCTTCGCCATCGTGCTGGACGAAGAGGTGATCTCCGCCCCGGTGATCCAGGATTATATCGCCGGCGGCTCGGGGATCATCACCGGCAATTTCACGGTCGAGGAATCCACCAACCTGGCGGTGCTGCTGCGCGCCGGCGCCCTGCCGGCCGAGCTGGTCTTCCTCGAAGAGCGCACCGTCGGCCCGGAGCTGGGCCAGGACAGCATCGAGGCGGGCAAGCTGGCCACCGCGGTCGCCTTCGCGGCGGTGCTGGTGTTCATGGTGCTCAGTTACGGCTGGTTCGGGCTGATCGCCAATGTGGCGCTGATCTTCAACGTGGCGATGATCTTCGGCCTCCTGAGCGCCATCGGCGCCACCCTGACCCTGCCGGGGATCGCCGGGATCGTTCTGACCATCGGCATGGCGGTGGATGCCAACGTTCTGGTCTTCGAACGCATCCGCGAGGAGCTGCGCACCGCGCGCGGGCCGGCGCGGGCCATCGAACTGGGCTACGAGAAGGCGCTGAGCGCCATCCTCGACGCCAACATCACCACCTTCATTACCGCCGCGATCCTGTTCATCATGGGCTCCGGCCCGGTGCGCGGATTCGCGGTGACGCTGGGGCTTGGCCTCATCACCTCGGTCTTCACTGCGATCTTCGTCACCCGGCTGATGATCGTGATGTGGTTCGAACGCCGCCGCCCCCGCAAGATCGAGGTCTGAGCCGATGCGCCTGAAACTTGTTCCCGAAAACACGAAGATCGATTTCTTCCGCGGCGCGGCCTTCACCTTCGGCGGCTCGATGCTGGCGGTGGTGCTTTCGGTGGTGCTGTTCTTCACCATGGGGCTCAATTTCGGGATCGACTTCCGCGGTGGCACCACGATCCGCACCGAAAGCACCCAGCCGGTGGACGTGGGCGCCTACCGCAAGGCGCTGCAGGCGCTCGATCTGGGGGATGTCTCGATCACCGAACTGTTCGATCCGACCTTCGGCCCGGACAAGAACGTCGCGATGATCCGCATCGAGGCCCAGGAGGGCGAGGAGAGCGTTTCGGTGGAGACCATCAACCGGGTCGAGGCGGCGCTGCAGGCGCTGGACCCGCAGATCACGTTCCCCTTGGTGGAAAGCGTCGGGCCGAAGGTTTCGGCCGAGCTGGTGCAATCGGCGATCATCGCGGTGGTGCTGGCGATCGCGGCCGTGCTGATCTACATCTGGCTGCGCTTCGAATGGCAGTTCGCGGTGGGCGCGGTGGCGGCGCTGATCCACGACGTGCTGCTGACCATCGGGATATTCGCGCTGTTCCAGATCCCGTTCGACCTGTCGATCATTGCCGCACTGCTGACCATCGTCGGCTATTCGCTCAACGATACGGTGGTGGTCTTCGACCGGGTGCGCGAGAACCTGCGCAAGTACAAGAAGAAGAGTCTCAGGGGGGTGCTGAACCTCTCGATCAACGAGACGCTGAGCCGCACGGTGATGACCTCGGGCACCACCCTGCTGGCGCTGATCGCGCTGCTGGTGCTGGGCGGCGACGTGATCCGGGGTTTCGTCTTCGCGATGACCTGGGGGGTGATCGTGGGGACATATTCCTCGGTCTTCGTGGCCTCCAACGTGCTGCTCTACTTCGGCGTCAAGCGCGACTGGTCGAAGCCCGACGCCGGCGCCGGAACCCGGTTCGCCGACGTGGATGCCTGAATGGCTGGCACCGGCCCTGGGGCAACCGGGGCTGGTGTGGCTGCTGGCAGCGGCGGCCGTGGCCGGGCTGGTGCGCGGCTTCACGGGGTTCGGCACCGCGATGGTCTATCTGCCGGTGGCCGGCCAGGTCCTGGGCCCCTTCGAGGCGCTTACCACCCTGGTCATCATGGACATGATCGGCCCGCTGCCCAACGTGCCGCGGGCCCTGCACGACGGCCACCCGCGCGATGTGCTGCGTCTGGCCACCGGCATGGTCGTGGCGCTGCCGCTGGGGGTGTGGGTGCTGACGCTGGCCTCGCCGGAGATGTTTCGCTACGGGGTATCGGTGATCGCGCTGGTGCTGCTGGCGCTGCTGGTTTCGGGGGTGCGCTACACGGGAAGGCTGAGCCGGCGGCTGATCTACGGCACCGGGGGGCTGGGCGGTTTCCTGGCCGGGGTGGCCGGGCTGCCGGGACCGCCGGTGATCATGTTCTACATGGCCGCGCCGCACCCGCCGCAGGTGATCCGGGCCAACACGCTGCTCTATCTGGTGCTTTCGGATCTGATGATGCTGGCGGTGCTGGCGCTGTTCGGCCGGCTGGTGCCTCAGGCACTGGGGCTGGGCCTGCTGGTGACGCTGCCCTATCTGGCCGGGAACGTCCTCGGTGCCCGGCTGTTTCAACCCCGCGCCGAGCGGCTCTACCGGCTGGTGGCCTATGCGATCATCGCCGTATCGGCGCTGCAGGGGCTGCCGCTGTTCGATTGAGGGTGCGGCGGGCGCTTGCGGCCGTTGCGCTTGAGCGATGCCGGCCGAGCCGCTAACAGGGGGCGCGGAAAGATCGAGGCAACCATGATCCTGAGCGAGATGACATTCTCCGGCGCGGTGCCGGTCGAGGGTTACGGCCCCGGCTTCTTCCGCTTCGGCGGGCAGCTGTTTCGCGGCCCCGTTCTGGCGCGTGGCGAAACGGTTGGAGGCTGGGGCGGGCTGGACGATCTGCCATCCCTGCTGGCGCCGGCGGGCGAAATCGATGTGCTTCTGCTGGGCACGGGTGCTGCGATGCTCCCGCTGCCTGCGGGCTGGCGCCAGGCCCTGGAGGAGGCCGGCATGGGGTTCGAGGTGATGGCCACGCCCGCCGCCTGCCGCAGCTACAACGTGCTGCTCACCGAGGGCAGGCGGGTGGCGCTGGCGGCCGTGCCGGTGTGATCGCGGCTTTCCGCCCGTGCCGCGATGGGGTAAGCCCATGGCCATGGAACTGGTGGTCGACAACCTCACCTGCACCCGCGGCGGCGTGGCCGTGCTTGCTGGTATCTCGTTTACGCTGGGGGCGGGGCAGGCGCTGGTTCTGCGCGGTCCCAACGGCTCTGGCAAGACGACGCTGCTGCGCACCATCGCGGGGCTGCAGCCGCCGCGCGAGGGCCGGGTGATCGCCCCGCCCGAATCGATTGCCTACGGGGCCCATGCGGACGGGTTGAAGGCCACCCTGACGGTCGCCGAAAATCTTGAATTCTGGGCCGGAATCTATGGCACGGGGCAGATCTCCCATGCGCTGGAGACCTTCGAGCTGGGCCCGCTGGCCGAGCGGCTGGCGCAAAACCTCTCGGCCGGGCAGAAGCGGCGGCTGGGGCTGGCGCGGATGCTGGTGACCGGGCGCGAGATCTGGGCCATGGACGAGCCGACGGTCTCGCTCGATGCGGCCTCGGTGGCGATGTTCGCCGCCGCCGTGCGGGCGCATCTGGCCGCGGGCGGCGCGGTGCTGATCGCCACCCATATCGATCTGGGGATCGAGGCCGAGGTGCTGGATGTCACGCCTTTCCGGGCCGTGGTCGCGCGCGATGACGATCTGTTCGACGAGGCCTTCGCATGATCCGCCTGCTGGTGCGCGACCTGAAGCTTGCGGTGCGGGCCGGCGGCGGCTTCGGGCTGGGGCTGGCCTTCTTCCTGATCGTCACCGTGCTGGTGCCCTTCGGGGTGGGCCCCGAGCCGGGGCTGCTGGCGCGGATCGCGCCGGGCATCCTGTGGCTGGGGGCGCTGCTGGCGTGCCTGCTGTCGCTCGACCGCATCTTCCAGCTCGATTTCGAGGATGGCTCGCTCGATCTGCTGGCCACCGCGCCGATCCCGATGGAGGGGGTGGTGGCTGTCAAGGCGCTGGCGCACTGGCTGACCACCGGCCTGCCGCTGACCCTGGCGGCGCCGGTGCTCGGTGTGCTGATGAGCCTGCCGGTGCCGGGCTATGGCTGGCTGGTGCTGTCCCTGGCGCTCGGCACCCCGGCGCTGTCGATGATCGGGGCCTTCGGGGCGGCGCTTACCGTGGGGCTCAAGCGCGGCGGGCTGCTGCTGAGTCTGCTGGTGCTGCCGCTTTACGTGCCGAC
>JALSGY010000081.1 GCA_026982515.1 Paracoccaceae bacterium | reverse complement strand
CGGGCGTTCGCAGGGGCTGAAATGGCCGATCGAGGGGCTGCGCCTGGCCCCTGACGGGATGATCGGCACCTCCAACCGTGTGGTGGAGGGGCCGGTGCGGCTGGCCGCCGAGGGCCCCGGCCTGCTGGTGATCGTGCCCCGGCGCGCGCTGGGCGCTGTGGCGGCGGCGCTGAGCGGGGGGCGAGCCTAGCAGTTGGGCACGTTCACTGCCAGCCCGCCAATCGAGGTTTCCTTGTACTTGGTGCTCATGTCGGCACCGGTCTGGCGCATGGTCTCGATGACCGCGTCCAGCGGCACCAGATGGGTGCCATCACCGCGCAGCGCCAGCGAGGCAGCGGCCACCGCCTTCACCGCTCCCAGCCCGTTGCGCTCGATGCAGGGCACCTGCACCAGCCCCTTTACCGGGTCGCAGGTCAGCCCGAGGTGATGCTCCAGAGCGATCTCGGCGGCGTTTTCCACCTGTTCGGGGCTGCCGCCCAGCACTGCCGCCAGCCCCGCCGCGGCCATCGCCGCGGCCGAGCCCACCTCGGCCTGGCAACCCGCCTCGGCCCCCGAGATCGAGGCGTTGTGCCTGATCAGCCCGCCGATCGCTGCGGCGGTCAGCAGGAAGTCCCCGACCCGCGAGGGGGCCGCCCCCGGCACGTGGTCCAGCCAGTAGCGGATGGTGGCCGGGATCACCCCGGCGGCACCGTTGGTGGGGGCGGTCACCACCTGCCCGCCGGCGGCGTTCTCCTCGCTCACGGCCATGGCGTAAAGGCCGATCCAGTCGTTGATGGTGTGCGGGGCGGCCAGGTTGGCGCCGCGCTCGGCCTCCAGTGCCTCGCGGATCGCCCCGGCCCGGCGGGGCACCTTCAGCCCGCCGGGCAGGAGGCCGCGCCCGGCCATGCCGCGCTCGATGCAGCCGTTCATGACCTCCCAGATGCGCGCCAGCCCCCGATCAAGCGCGGCCGCGTCGTGGCGAGAAAGCTCGTTGGCGCGCTTGAGGCCGGCGATGGTCAGCCCCGAAGCGCGGCACATCTGCAGCATCTCGGCGGCGCAGTGGAAGGGCCAGGGCACGGGCGGGCCGTCGTCGGTATCCCTGCCGGCGGCCAGTTCGGCCTCGGTCAGCACGAAGCCGCCGCCCACGGAATAATAGGTTTCCTTCCCGATCACGTCGCCCTGGGCGTCGGTGGCCATCAGGACCATCCCGTTGGCGTGGCCGGGCAGGGGCGGGCCGTAGTCGAAGAGGATGTCATGGGCCGGATCGAAGGCCAGCGGGCCGAGCCCCTCGGGCGCAACCTGCCGGCTGGCGCGGATCCGGGCCAGGGCGGCCTCGGCGTTTTCGCGGTCGTAGCGCTCTGGGGTGAAGCCGGCCAGCCCGAGGATCACCGCCCGGTCGGTGGCGTGGCCCACTCCGGTGAACGCCAGCGAGCCGTGCAGCGAGGCGCGCAGCCCGCGGGCCCGGAAGGGCGAGGCGCGCAGCAGGTCGAGAAAGCGCCCGGCCGCCACCATCGGCCCCATGGTGTGCGAGGAGGAAGGCCCCACCCCCACCTTGAACATCTCGAAGACCGAAAGAAACATTGCCCCGTCCGTGCGTTGCTGACCAGAAGATCCATGCGTCGGTAGCAGAAGCGCCGCCCGACCGGAAGCGACGCTTGCCGGCCCGATTGCGCACTTGCCGCGGCGGCGCGGGCGTTTTCCCCCTCGCACCGCGCGGACATCTTTTCTATAAGGCGGCGAAACCACGGAGATCATGCCCCATGCCCGACATCCTTTCGCCCATGGACACGGCCAAGTTCGTTGCTGCCCGGCGGGCGGCCGATTTCGTCGAGAGCGGGATGAAGGTGGGCCTGGGTACCGGTTCCACCGCCGCCTGGCTGGTGAAATGCCTGGGAGAGATGATGCGCGAGGGCGGGCTGAAGATCCGCGCCGTGCCGACCTCCTCGCGCACCGCCGCGCTGGCGCGCGAGGAGGGGATGGAGGTGATCACCCTGGCCGAGGCGGGGTGGCTGGATCTGACCATCGACGGGGCTGACGAGTTCGACCCCGATCTCAACCTGATCAAGGGCGGCGGCGGGGCGCTGCTGCAGGAAAAGATCGTCGCCACCGCCTCGGACCGGATGGTGGTGATTGCCGATGCCTCCAAGAGCGTCGAGGCGCTGGGCGCCTTCCCGCTGCCGATCGAGGTCATCCCCTTCGGCTGGCCGACCACCCGCGCACTGGTGGAGGAGACGCTGTGCTCGATGGATGTCCTCGGCCAGGAGGTGGTGCTGCGGATGAACGGCGATACGCCTTACGTCACCGACGAGGGCAATCACATTCTCGACCTGCACCTGCAGCGAATCGAAAACCCCCGCCAGCTGGCGCTGGTGCTCAACCAGATCCCCGGGGTGGTGGAAAACGGCCTGTTCATCGACATCGCCGATGCGGTGGTGATCGGCCACGGCGACGGCCGGGTGGAGATGCATGACATCAACACCGGCGCCTCCGAGGAAGGCCGGGTGGAGCTTGCCGAAAGCGACAACATCTTTCGCGATCTGAAGGACTGAGACGGAAAAACCGGAAAGGGAGCCGATGAGCTTCGACTACGACCTGTTTGTGATTGGCGGCGGCTCGGGCGGGGTGCGCGCCGGACGGCTGGCGGCGGAAGCCGGGGCGCGGGTGGCGCTGGCCGAGGAATACCGCATGGGCGGCACCTGCGTGATCCGCGGCTGCGTGCCCAAGAAGCTGATGGTCTTCGCTTCGGCCCATGCCTCGGCGATGAGCGAGGCGAAGGCCTATGGCTGGGACGTGCGGGTGGGCCGGTTCGACTGGCCCTCCTTCCGCAAGCGCCTGCATGCCGAGCTGGACCGGCTGGAAAACATCTACCGCACCAATCTGGCCCGGGCGGGGGCCGAGATCTTCGAGCAGCGCGCGGTGCTGACCGGGCCCAACTCCGTGCAGCTGGCGGATGGGCGCAGCTTCACCGCCGAGCATATCCTGATTGCCACCGGCGGGCAGCCCTACGTGCCCCAGGTGCCCGGGCACGAACTGGTCTGGACCTCCAACGATGTCTTCCTGATGGAGGAGCTGCCCCGGCGGGTGCTGATCGTGGGCGGTGGTTACATTGCCTGTGAGTTTTCATGCATTTTCAACTGTTTCGGTGTCGATACCACGCAATACTACCGGGGTGCGCAGATCCTGCGCGGATTCGACGACGAATCGCGCGGCCACCTCGCCGAGCTGCTCAAGGGCCGCGGCATCGACCTGCACGTGGGCACCGACATCGAGCGGCTGGAAAAGCGTGACGGCGGGATCTGGGTCAAGGCCACCGACGGACGCGAGGCCGGTTTCGATGCGGTGATCTACGCCACCGGCCGCAAGCCCAATACCGAGGGGCTGGGACTGGAGAAGGCGGGCGTAAAGCTGGGGCGCTGGAAGGAAATCGTGGTGGACGAGTATGGACGCACCAACGTGCCCTCGATCCATGCCGTGGGCGATGTGACCAACCGGGTCAATCTCACGCCGGTGGCCATCCGCGAGGGCGCGGCCTTCGTGGAGACCGTCTTCAAGGGCAACCCGACGAAGGTCGATCACGATCTCGTGCCCTCGGCGGTGTTCACCCAGCCCGAGTATGGCTCCATCGGCCTGACCGAGGAGCAGGCCCGCGACGAGCGCCCGATCGAGGTGTATTGCGCCGCCTTCCGGCCGATGCAGAATTCCTTCATCGACAAGGACGAGCGGGTGCTGTTCAAGCTCATCGTCTGCACCGAATCGCGCCGGATTCTCGGCTGCCACATCATCGCGCCCAATGCGGGCGAGCTGATCCAGATGGTGGCGGTTGCCATCCGCATGGGGGCGACCAAGGAAGATTTCGATCGCACGATTGCAGTTCATCCGACCATGTCGGAGGAAATCGTGCTAATGAAAACACCGGTGAGAACGGCTTGATTTCCGGGCCGAAGTGCACAGTTAGAGACAAGGTCCGACCAAGAGAGGAAAACCCGATATGGCCAGTGACAATGGCGGCCCCTGGGGCGGTGGCAATCGCGGCAGAGGCGGCGGTGACAACCGCGGCGGCGGCGACAGGCGCCCGGGCGAGCCCCCGATTCCCGAAATCGAACAGATCGTGAAGAAGGGACAGGAGCAGCTGCGCGTCCTGATGGGTGGTGGCGGCGGCCGTGGTGGCCGTGGCGGAAGCGGCGGCGGCGGTGGTCCTGCCCTGACCCGGGGCACGATCGGCTTCGGCCTTCTTGGCGCCCTCGTGCTGTGGGTGATTGCCTCCCTCTACACGGTACAGCCCGAAGAACAGGGGGTGGAGCTGTTCCTGGGCAAGTTCTACCGTGTCACGGATAACGGCCTGCAGTTCGCCCCGTGGCCGCTGGTCAAGGCCGAGGTGATCCCGGTGACCACCGAGCGGACCGTGAACATCGGCGTGGCGGCGAACGAGCGCAGCCAGACCGGGCTGATGCTGACCACCGACGAGAACATCGTGGACATCGACTTCCAGGTGGTGTGGAACATCAACGACCCGGCGAAGTTCCTGTTCAACCTGCGCGACCCGGAGCCCACGATCCGTGCGGTCGCGGAATCGGCCATGCGCGAGATCATCGCCGCCTCCGAGCTGGCGCCGATCCTCAACCGCGACCGGGGCATCATCGCCGACCGGGCGCATGAGCTGATCCAGTCGACGCTCGACAGCTACGATTCGGGCATGAACGTGGTGCGGGTGAACCTCGACAAGGCCGACCCGCCGCGCGAGGTGATCGACGCCTTCCGCGACGTGCAGGCCGCGGCACAGGAGCGTGACCGGCTGCAACGCCAGGCCGACGCCTACGCCAACACGGTTCTGGCCGGAGCGCGCGGCGAGGCGGCCCAGATCCTCGAAGAGGCCGAGGGCTACCGCGCCCGTGTGGTCAACGAGGCCGAGGGTGAAGCCAGCCGCTTCCTCGCCGTGCTGAGAGAGTACAAGGACGCGCCGGTGGTGACCCGCAAGCGCCTGTATCTGGAAACCATGGAACAGGTCTTCGGA
>JALSGY010000080.1 GCA_026982515.1 Paracoccaceae bacterium | reverse complement strand
TGCCGGTGACGATGTTCCGGTTCTTTACCGTCTACGGGCCCTGGGGGCGGCCCGACATGGCGCTGTTCCGCTTCGTCCGGGCGATCCTCGAGGGCGAGCCGATCGAGATCTACAATCACGGCCGGATGCGGCGCGATTTTACCTATGTGGACGATCTGGTGGAGGCCCTGGTGCGGCTGGCCGAGGTGCCGCCCCCCCGCCCCGGGGCGGAACGGGCCATCATTCCCGGCGACAGCCTCTCTCCGGTGGCGCCCTTTCGCATCGTCAATATCGGCAATGCCCGCCCGGTGGAGCTGATGGATTTCGTGGCCGCCGTGGAAAAGGCGCTGGGGCGCGAGGCCGAAAAGATCTTCTTGGAGATGCAGCCCGGGGACGTGCCCGCCACCTGGGCCGATACCTTGCTGCTGCAACGGCTGACCGGATACTGCCCCGACACCCCCGTCGAGGAGGGCGTGGCCCGCTTCGTCGCCTGGTATCGGGACTACCACGGGCTCTGACATGGCAGGCCCGGCGGCGCCGGGCCGCGGCCATGCCTATTCGGAGGCGCGCGCCTCGTTGGCCTTGCGGGCTTCGGCCACGTAGGCTTCCAGCTGGTCGCGTTCGACAAAGCCGGGCACCAGCGCATCGCCGATCACGAAGGAGGGCGTGCCGTTGAACCCGAGCGCCTGTGTGAGCGCCATCGAAAGCTGGATGTGGTTTTGCACCTCCGGGTCGTCCATGTCCTTGCGCAGCTGTTCGGTGTCGAGGCCGATCTCGGCGGCCACACGCATGACAGTGGCCTCTTCGGCCCTGCCGCGCAGGTTCATCATGGCCCAGTGGAACTCTTCATACTTGCCCTGCTTGCGGGCGGCCAGGGCGGCGCGGGCGGCAAAGACCGAGCCCTCGCCCAGGATCGGCCACTCGCGATAGACGAGGCGGATGTTCGGATCGTCCTCGATCAGCTGCTTGACGATCGGCGCCACCCGCTTGCAGTAGGGGCAGTTGTAATCGAAGAACTCGACGATGGTGACATCGCCATCGGGGTTGCCCAGCACCGGCGCGTTCGGGTCGCGTTCGATCAGGTCACGCTGGTTTTCCAGCACCGAGGCCACGCCGGCGTTGCGGGCATCCTCTTCGCGTTTTTGCAAGATTGCCACCGCTTCGAGAATGATCTCCGGGTTCTCGCGGATCGCCTGGTAGACCAGTTCCTTGATCCGCGCTTCGTCGAGCTCCTGCGCTCCGGCGGCCGCCGGAAGCAGAAGGGAAAGCGCGAGCAGAAGTCCTCTGAAAATGGGTTTCATCGTTCCGGCTGCCTTTTACTGGTTTTCGTTTTCGAAGGCGGTGCGTTCCGCCTGCAGGTCGCGGATGCGCTGTGGCCATGTCGACTTGATGTAGTCGAGGATAGCCCAGATTTCCTCGTCCGTCAGCTTTCCCTCGAAGGCCGGCATTCCGCTTTTCATTTCGACGCCCATCCGGGCCAGCATGGCCGCACCGCCGAGCTTGGTGTAGTCGAACAGCAACTGATCGCCGTGATGCCAGGTGTGGCCGGTCTCGTCATGGGGCGGGGGGGGCAGGGTGCCGTCTGCCAGCTGGGTCTGCCAGTTCTCGGCGCCCTCCAGGTTGGCCCCGTGGCAGGCGGCACAGGATTGCTGGTAGAGCTGCCTGCCCATTTCCAGCCGCGCCGCCTCATTGTCTGCGGCTTCCGAGGCCACGCGCTCCTTCTCTGCCAGATAGGCGGGACGCAGAGAGAACCAGGCCGAAAGGATGGCGATCACCGCCGCAACTGCCACTATCAGGAATTTCTTCACGTGTTCCCCCATGCCGCGTCATCGTTTCCATGGCATGCCGGGTTTGACCGAATTCACTTCGCCCGGGTCTGCGCATCCGTGCCCGCCCGGGCGGCCGCAGGCCCTCTTCCGGCGCACAGGCGAATCCTGCCAGGATCGACATGCCCTAACGAAGGACAATCGCAGCATGAGGCTGGCGTCGCAATGAAAAACCTCGCTTTGCGGCGTTTTGGCAAACCGCCTCGGGCGTCGTCAGATGAGCTTCACCTGCGTGCCGACGGGTACCAGATCGTACAGTTCGGCGATCTGCTCGTTGTACAGCCCGATGCAGCCGTTCGAGGAACGCCGACCGATCTTGCGCGTGTCGTTGGTGCCGTGAATCCGGTAATACTGCCACGAAAGATAGAGCGCATGGGTGCCCAGCGGGTTGTCGGGCCCCGGTGGCCAGTAATCGGGCAGGTCCGGGTTGCGCCGTTTCATGGCCGGGGTCGGGCGCCAGCTGGGGCCGACCACCTTGCGGATCACCCGGGTGTAGCCTCTGCGGGTGAGGTCTTCGCTCAGCGGCACCGAAGTGGGGTAGAGCTTCTGTATCCTGCCATCCCCGGACCAGAACTGCAGCATCCGCGAGTTGGTATCGGCGATGATGATCCCCTTGCCGAGGCGGTCGAAATGATCCTGCCAGTTGTGGGTGCGGAATGCCGAAACATTGCGCCGCAGGAACGGGGTTGCCGGTTTCTGGCCGGTGGCAGCGGCCTGGGCCAGCAGCGGAGAAGCGCTTGCCACGAGGCCCGCCCCGGCCGCGCCGGTCACGAATGCGCGGCGTGAAATGCGCCCAGAAATCCCGTTCTTCTTCATGGTCTGCCTCCGAAACCCCCTGATACGGTTCCCCGCCGCCCTTTAATGGCCGGAAAGGCCGGTCCCGTACCGCCTTGCCGCCTCGCGATGCTCCGCTTGGCCCCGATCGCCGTGCGGCAGCGGCGGATTATCGGCCGCGTCAGGCCTTGTGTCAATCTTCCAGGGCCTTCTTGCGGGCCTGGTATTCCTCGGTGTCGATCTCGCCGCGGGCCAGCCGCTCCTGCAGGATTTCCAGCGCCGAGGAAGAGCGGCCCTTGCGGCTGCCGCCATCCGAGAGCGCGCGGATCGCCCAGACCACCAGCAGGATGATCGCCCCCCAGAACAGGATCATCATGCCCAACCCGATGAAGCCGTATCCCCCGCCCCACATGTGGCCGTAGCCGTAATAGGGCGAGCCGTCGGTCATCGGATCGGCCAGGGCCGAAGTTGCGAAGGCTGATGCTGCCGCGGCGAGGGCAAAGGAATTCGGTTTCATTGTCTGATCCTCTCGATGAATGAAAATGCCTGCAGGCTCCGCCCGCAGGAAGAGATTGTCGCATCATTTCCTCATCTGGGGCAAGCGCGGGCCGATTCAACTGCGACGCAGGCGCAGGATCAGATAGCGGTTGTACTTCGCGAAGGTTTCCGCATTGCGTTCCCGCCGGTTGAGGCGGCGCTCGAGGCGGTCGCGCTTGCGCCGGTCAAGCACCGCACCCAGGGCGCGGTGAAGGGCCCAGCGCATGGCGGGGCGCTTTGCGGCCAGTTCGCTGTCGATCCGGCTCAGCGTGTGGCCGATGACATTGAACAGCCCCTGTTCGAGATCGATGGAAGGGGCGACGGAGGCGGTGATGTCCTGCTCCGAGATCACCGCTAGCGGCAGGCGCGCCAGCGCCTTGCGGAAACGCCCCATCGGGTGGCCCCCGCCCACGATCCCCTCTCCGGCCTTGCCGCCCCATTCGCGAGAGCGGAAGCAGTCGGCGATCAGGATCTCGCCCTTCTCGCCGATCAGGGAAAGCGCCTTCTCCAGTCCGACGGCAAGGCTGATGTACTGAAAGCTTTCGGAAAACAGACACAGATCGAAGCGGTCTTCCGTCTCGAAATCCTCGAAGCGGCATTCATGCACCTGCGCGCCCGGGGCGTTGGCCCGGCAGCGCTCGGCCAGGAGTGCGCTGGGCACCACGATCTGCACCGAATGGCCCATGGCAAGCAGCTTCTTCGCGGTCTCCCCGGCCCCGCCGCCGATATCGAGAATGCGCAGCCGCCCCTCGGGAAGAAGGGAAAGCAGCCTCTGCGTATAGGCATCCTGCGCGGCGCGCAGATTGGCGGCGGTGGGTTGCAGCCCGTCCCACAGCCCGTAGTGAAGGTTTTCCGCGCCGGTCAGCCAGCGAATGAAGCCAAGGCCTGCATCCAGCCCGATGGCGCGCGTGTCGAGTTTCCTGCCCATGGGCGGGAATTAACCCAGCGCCGCGCGCGCTGAAAGGGAAAACCGCCGGCCAGGGTCTGGACAGCCGGTCGCCCGGTTGGGCACAGCCCCGGGCCACAAGTCCCGGCAGGGCGGATGCGCCCTGCGCAGCAGGACCTGCGGGGCAGGCGGACAGTCCGGGATGACGAGGGGCTCCGGCCTCGGGCGGAAAATCAGCGGAGTTTACAGGCGATCGGCGAATTCGGCCAGGACGCGGGCATAGACCTCGCGCTTGAAGGGGACGATCCGTTCCATCAGCTCATCCGGGGCCAGCCATGTCCAGCGCGAGAACTCCGGATGTGCGGTGTCTATTCTTACCTGGTCGTCGTTGCCGTGAAAGCGCATCAGGAACCAGCGCTGCTTCTGGCCGCGGTAGCGTCCGTGCCAGACCCTGGGAATGATCTGAAGCGGCAGATCGTAGGTGAGCCAGCCGGGCGTTTCAGCCTCGATGGTCACCAGATCGGGGGTGACGCCGGTTTCCTCTTCCAGCTCTCGCAGGGCAGCCTGGCGCGGGTCTTCCCCCTTGTCGATCCCGCCCTGGGGCATCTGCCAGGCGGGCTCGGAGTTGTCGATGCGCTGACCCGCGAAGACCTTGCCCTCGCGGTTGGCAAGCATCACGCCCACGGCCGGGCGGTAGGGCAGTTTTGCGGCTTCCTGCGGTGTCATGGCAAAAACGAAGGGGCCGGCCGCGACAGGCCGGCCCGGTTGCTCATTTCGCCCGCTCGATCACGGCAAGGCCGTGCAGAAGATCGACGGCATAGGACAGCTGGAAGTCCTTTTCGCGCAGCTCGGCGGTTTTCTCGGCCAGGGCGCGCTCTTCCTCGATCTTGCGGCGCTCGTCCTCCGTCAGGCTGTCATTGTTGAGCCTGCCGCGCAGGTCGGCCTCCGAGCGGGTCCGGCGCTCCTCCGCGGCGGCCTCGGCTTCGTCGTCAGGGCGGCGGGGGGGCTGTTCCACCACGATATCGG
>JALSGY010000079.1 GCA_026982515.1 Paracoccaceae bacterium | reverse complement strand
AGAAGGGTCGCGGCGTCGGTCATTGTTGCTTCTCCGGGGCGGGGTGGCGGTAGACGAGGCAGGGTTTGTCGGGCATGGGCTGGGGTGCCTGCGGATCGATGCGCGCACCCAGCCGCTCGGCCAGGGCCCGCGAACGGGCATTGTCGGGGGCCACGTAGCTGACTACCGTTTCCCATTTCAGCTGGTGCCAGGCATGGGCGATGGCGGCCCGTGCCGCTTCGCAGGCAATACCGGTGCCTTCGAGGTTTTCATCCCAGATCATCCAGCCCACTTCGGTTTCCGGCCAGTCGGGCGGAAACCAGGGGCCGACCATCCCGATGGCGGTGTCTTCGCCGCGGATGGTGACCACCCACATGCCGAAGCCGAGAATTTCCCAGTGTCCGATCTCGGCGGCGAAGGCGCGCCAGGCCTTGCCCAGATCGAGCGGGCCGCCGATACCGGCGGCGCGGTCGGACATCATGAAGGCGCGGAAAGGTTCCCAGTCGCGCGGGGCGGGGCGGCGCAACGTCAGGCGCTCGGTTTCGAGGGTTAGGGTGGTGACGGAGGTCATCGGCGCCCCTCCTGCCCGGCGGTGGGGCAGGCGGCGGGGGCGGGATGCCTCCGGCGGGAGTATTTGGGGCAAGATGAAGCCATGATCATTTCTTCTTGCCCAGGCCCGAGAGGCCGGGGGGCAGTGGCATGCCGCCGCCCAGCCCCGGCAGGGAGCCGGGCGCGCCGCCGCCGATCTGCCTGGCGGCCGCCTCCAGCGCCTTGGGATCCATGCCCTCGGCCATCTCGGGGGGCAGCCCGCCCTTGCCGAACATGCCCTTCATTGCCTGTTTCAGCATCCGGCCCTTGCCCATCCTGCCGAGCTTCTTCATCGTGTCGGCCATCTGGCGCTGCATCTTCAGCAGCCGGTTGAGTTCCGACACGTCCAGCCCGGCGCCGCGGGCGATCCGTTTCTTGCGGCTGGCCTGCAGGATCTGGGGGTTGGCGCGCTCCTTCTTCGTCATCGAGTTGATCAGCGCGATCTGGCGCTTGAGCAGGCTGTCGTCGAGCCCGGCATCCTGGATCTTGCCGGCCATCTTCTTCATGCCCGGGAGCATGCCCATGACGCTTTCCATGCCGCCCATCTTCTGCATCTGTTCAAGCTGCATCTTCAGGTCGTTCATGTTGAAGCGCCCCTTCTGGAAGCGCCGCATCATGCGTTCGGCCTGTTTGGCCTCGATGGTTTCCTGGGCCTTCTCGACGAGGCTGACGATGTCGCCCATGCCGAGGATGCGCCCGGCGATGCGCTCGGGGTGGAACTCTTCCAGCGCGTCGAGCTTTTCGCCAAGACCCACGAACTTGATCGGCTTGCCGGTGACGGCACGCATGGAAAGGGCGGCGCCGCCGCGCCCGTCGCCATCCATCCGGGTCAGCACCACGCCGGTGATGCCGACCTTGTCGTCGAACTCCTGCGCCACCTCGACGGCAACCTGTCCGGTGAGCCCGTCGACCACCAGCAGGGTTTCGCGGGGATTGACGACGTTGCGGACGTCCTCGACCTCCTTCATCAGGATCTCGTCGATGTGCAGCCGGCCCGCGGTGTCGAGCAGGTAGACATCATAGCCGCCCATGGTGGCCTGTTGTTTCGCACGCCTGGCGATCTGCACCGGGGTTTCCCCGGGAACGATCGGCAAGGTATCGACGCCGATCTGCGCGCCCAGCACGGCAAGCTGATCCATTGCCGCGGGGCGGTAGACGTCGAGCGAGGCCATCAGCACGCGCTTGCCGTCCCTTTCCTTGAGCCGCCTGGCGATCTTGCCGGTGGTGGTGGTCTTGCCGCCGCCCTGAAGGCCGACCATCAGGATGGGCGCGGGCGGGTTGTCCACCTTCAGCTGGCCCGGCTCTTCGTCATCGCCTTTCAGCACCTCGACCAGTTCGTCATGGACGATCTTGACGACCTGCTGGCCGGGGGTGACGGATTTGGTAACCGCCTGGCCGGTGGCCTTTTCCTGCACCCTTTTGATGAAGTCACGCGCCACGGGCAGCGAGACATCGGCCTCGAGCAGCGCCACGCGGATCTCGCGCAGGGCCGTTTTCACGTCATCCTCGGACAGCGCGCCCTGGCGGGTAAGCCGGTCGAAGACGCCGGAGAGGCGTTCGGAGAGATTTTCAAACATGCCTTCGGCCCTTTCGTCCGGTTGCGGTCTGCCCCCCATATGGGAAGCGGCGGTTCAAACGACAAACGCACCAGTGGGCGCAACGCGCTGACTGGTGGCGATCCCCGAATCCGTCCGGGGACCGGAAGTTTGGCGGCTTCCGGCTGTTGGCGGGCTGATACGCGGGGGCGGGGGGCGAGTCAAGAGGCGGGGGCGATGCCTCCGGCGGGAGTATTCCCCCGACAGAAGAAGAGGGCGGTTTCCTCTGGCGGCCACGCGGGTAAAGTGAGGGGATGCGCGAAGGTGTGATCCATGTGGCCACGGGGGGCGATTATCTGGAACTGGCGGTGGCCTCGGCCGAGAGCCTGCGCCAGAGCAACCCGGGGCTGACGCTCGATCTGTTCACCGACCGGGACGAGGTGCCGGAGGGCTTGTGGGACGCGGTGCATCCGGTGCCCCGGGTTCACGCACGCGCCAAGCTGGAGTGCATGGCGCTCAGCCGTTTCGAGCGCACGCTCTATCTGGATTGCGATACCCTGGTGGTGGGCGATCTGGGCGACATGTTCCGCCTGCTGGAGCGATTCGAGATGGCGCTGGCCCATGACGTGCGCCGGGCCTCGGAGCTGATCCGCGAAGGGCTGGAGGAGACCACCCCCTACGGCTTCCCGCAGATGAACTCCGGCGTGGTGCTTTATCGTCGCTCGCCGCGGGTGCTGGCCTTTCTGAAGGAATGGGCACGGCGCTTTCATGCCAGCGGCGTGGCGCGCGATCAGGTGGTGCTGAAGGACATGCTGTGGCGCACCGACCTGCGCTGGTATGTGCTGCCGCCGGAGTACAACCTGCGCCGGGTGACGATGCTGGATGCCTGGGAGCCGCTGGATGCGGAGGTGAAAATCATCCACAGTCACCGGTTGATGGACCACATGCGCAACAAGGGTGCGCCCCGGGTGCGCTCTCTGGACGAGATGCTGGCGCTGGAGCGCGAGGCGCTGGCGCGGGAGTGGGAAGAGGCAGGCGTTTCCCCGCAGGAGCGGGCGCCTTGGTTGAGTGGCCGGCGCCCGGCGAAGTGAATGCCGGGTGCCGGGGTTCA
Source organism: Paracoccaceae bacterium (assembly GCA_026982515.1). Classification (GTDB taxonomy): domain Bacteria; phylum Pseudomonadota; class Alphaproteobacteria; order Rhodobacterales; family Rhodobacteraceae; genus S012-89. The sequence goes on along the minus strand of JALSGY010000079.1, from coordinate 1,847 downwards.
TGCGCTTTCGGACCAGCCCGAATGCGAGCCGTCGCAGAACGGTTTGTTGGCCGACCGCCCGCAGCGGCACAGCGCCAGTTTCGGGGTGGCTTCGCCGGGGGTGCCGTCGGGCAGGACGAGGGCGGCGGCGTGCTCGATGACGACCGGGCCGTCCTTGATGATGGTGACGGTAGCCTTGGGGGGTTCGCTCATGGTTTTCTCCTGTGATGGTTGCGCTTTCGTCAGGCGGCCAGGTGCATGATTCGTGCGTTGAAGGCGGTGCCGTCAGGCGGGGAATTGGTGCACATGTTCTTGCCTTTCATATCGGGATGGCTGCAGGATACTCTGCGCGCATTCAAACGAAACTGGCACTTTTGAACATCTTGTGTTTGGTTGCGCACAGATTCGGTGTTGTGGAAAGGGCAGGGCCATGAGCGCGGAAAGCTGGGACGAGATCCGCACCGCCTACCATGTGGCAAAGGCCGGCACGGTGAGCGCGGCGGCCGAGGCGCTGGGCGTGCACCATGCCACGGTAATCCGCCATGTGGATGCCCTGGAGGAGTGGCTGGGGGTGAAGCTGTTCCACCGTCATGCCCGCGGCTACACCCCCACCGAGGCCGGGCGCGAACTGATGCAGGTTGCGGCCGCCACTGACGAGCAGCTGGCCCAGCTGGTGGGGCGGCTGCGAGGTCGGGGCGAGGATGTCTGTGGCGAGCTGGTGATCACCACCGTCAACGGGCTGGCCGGGCTGCTGACTCCGGCGCTGGCCCGTTTCGGGCGGAAATACCCGGAAGTTTCGGTGCGCTACCTGACCGCCAGCCGCCTGTTCCGGCTGGAGTTCGGCGAGGCGCATCTGGCAATCCGCGGCGGAGAGCGCCCGCAGGAGCCCGACAACGTGGTGCAGCCGTTCGTGCGGCTCGGCTGGCGGTTGTGTGCGTCGCATGAATACATCGCCGAACACGGGAAACCCGAGAGCGAGGCAGAACTCGCGCGCCACCGCTTCGTGAGCGCCGACGAGGAGGCCTCGCGCGCCCCGGTGGTGCGCTGGATGAAGGAAAACCTGCCGCCCGAGGCCGTCGTCTTTCGCGCCTCCGAGGCTGCGGCCGTGGAAATGGCGATGCGCGCCGGTGCCGGGATCGGCTTCATCGCCGAATGGAAGCTGCCTCATTGCCCTGAACTGGTGCCGCTGCTCGAGCCCAGGGAGGAATGGGCGGTGCCGCTGTGGCTGGTCACCCATGTGGATCTGCACCGCACTGCCAAGGTGCAGGCGATCACCCGGTTCCTGAAGGAGGAGGCAAGGGCGTGGGGCTGAGCAGGGCGCGGGCAGGCGGGCTTTCGCACCCCGCGCGCGGGCATCTGGCGATGCTGCTGTTCTCGGCGCTGGTGGCGGGCTCCTTTGCGCTGGGCGGGATGGTGGCCAACGACATCGCGCCGGCAGCCCTGAATGCGGCGCGTTTCGCCATCGCCACGGTGGTGATCGGCGCCGCCGCCCTGGCCACCACCGGCATCTCCGGCGCCGCCCTGCGCGCGCCCTGGCGCTACCTGGTGCTGGGCGGGCTGTTTGCCGGCTACTTCGTGCTGATGTTCGAGGGGCTGAAGACCGCACCCCCGGTCTCCACCGCGGCGGTGTTCACCCTGGCCCCGGTGATGGCGGCAGGTTTCGGCTGGCTGGTGCTTCGCCAGGTGACAACGGCGCGTATCGCGCTTGCCCTGGTGGTGGGTGCGGCGGGCGCCTTGTGGGTGATCTTCCGGGGCGATCCGGGCGCTCTGTTGCGGCTGGAGGTGGGCCGCGGCGAGGCGATCTATCTCGTCGGCGTGGCGCTGCATGCGCTCTACACCCCGATGGTGCGACGACTGAACCGGGGAGC
>JALSGY010000078.1 GCA_026982515.1 Paracoccaceae bacterium | reverse complement strand
GGAACGGCGGGAGTTGCCATGACGCAGGTGCAGTGTTGCCCCCAGCGCGATCAGGGCCGGCGGGGTGTCGCCGATCGGCGAGCCGTTGGCGATGTTGCCGCCCAGGGTGGCCGAGTTGCGCACCTGCACCGAGGCGAAGCGGCGGATCAGCTCGGCCAGGTCGGGGTGGCGGGAGGCGATGGCGGCGCCGAACTCGGCGATGGTGACGCAGGCGCCGAGGCGGATGGCGCGTTCGTCCACCTCGATGCGGCGTAGCTCCTTCACATCGCCGATGAAGGCCACCGGCTCCAGCCGGCGCAGCGCCTTGGTGACCCACAGCCCCACATCGGTGGCTCCGGCCACCAGAACCGCCTCGGGGTGATCGGCGTACCACGCGGCCAGCTCGTCGGCGCTGCGCGGGCGAAAGATGCCGCCCGCCTCGCCCGGCGAGGGCCCGGCAAGGGCGGCCAGCGCCTCTTCGTCGTTCATCCAGCCGGGTACCGGGGCATCGGCCGCGGCGCGGGCGGCGCGCACGATCGGGGCATAGCCGGTGCAGCGGCACAGGTTGCCGGCCAGCACGTCGTCGAAATCGCGCCGACCCTGCTTGTGGGCCACCGCCATGGACACCACGAACCCCGGCGTGCAGAAGCCGCACTGGCTGGCGTGGTGGTCGATCATCGCCTGCTGCACCGGGTGCAGCGTGCCGCCGGGGCCGCAAACCCCCTCTACCGTGCGCAGGGCCTTGCCGTCGATCTGGGCCAGGAACAGGATGCAGGCGTTCACCGCCCGGCTGCCGCGCTCGTCGGTGAGCATCACCGTGCAGGCGCCGCAATCGCCCTCGTTGCAGCCTTCCTTGGTGCCGGTAAGCCCGCGGCTTTCGCGCAGCCACTCCAGCACCGTCCGTGTGGGCGAGGCGACTTCGACGCTCACCGGTTCTCCGTTCAGTAAAAACCGAACCTGCATGGTCTGATCCGCCGTGTTCTTCTTGTTGTCGGTTCGAGGCCCGCCCATGTCCGAGGCGGCGTAAAGCCTGTCGCGCTCCCTGTTGGTGGCGGGAAGGAAAGCGGGAAAAGAGCCCTGAGGCAAGGGCGCATTGGCCGCACGCCCCGAAAGCAGCTTCAAAAAAATCGCGAAGACGAAGGCAGGCTTTCACCGCCGGGCAAGCTGGCCTATTGCTGGGCCATGAGCAGCGCCGCCCGATTCATCCACCTTCGCCTGCATACGGAATACTCGCTTCTGGAAGGGGCGATCCGGCTCAAGAAGCTGCCGGCCATGGCGCGCGCGGCGGACATGCCGGCGGTGGCGGTGACCGACACCAACAACATGTTCTGCGCGCTGGAGTTTGCCGTCGCGGCCATGGGGGCGGGGATCCAGCCGATCATCGGCTGCCAGATCGACCTGGCCCATGATCCGGCCCCCATCGGGGCAAGCCCGCGCCCGCCCGCGCCGGTGGTTCTGCTGGCCCAGAACGAGGCCGGCTACGGCAATCTGATGAAGCTGAACTCCTGCCTCTATCTGGGCAAGGGCGGAGAGCTGCCGCAGGTCACCATCGATGAGATCGCCGCCCGTTCGCAGGGTCTGATCTGCCTCACCGGCGGGGCCGAGGGGCCACTGGGGCGGCTGCTCAGGGCCGGGCAGGAGGACAGGGCCGCAAGCTTTGCCAAGCGCCTGCAGGAAATCTTCGGTGATCGGCTTTACGTGGAACTGCAGCGCCATCCCGGCGAGAACGGTCTGCCCGAGGCCGAACGCGAAACCGAGCGCGGGCTGGTGGAGTTGGCCTATGACAGGGGCCTGCCGCTGGTGGCAACAAATGACGCCTACTTCCCGGACCCGGACATGTACGAGGCGCATGATGCGCTGATCTGCATCAAGGAAGGGGCCTATGTGGACCAGCAGGAGCCGCGCCGCCGGCTGACCCCGCAGCACTATTTCAAGAGTGCGCAGGAAATGGCCACCCTGTTTGCCGATCTGCCCGAGGCGATCGAGAACACGGTGGAGATCGCGCGCCGCTGCGCCTACGCGCCCCGCCGCCGCAAGCCGATCCTGCCGCGCTTTGCCGAAAACGAGGTGGAAGAGCTGCGCCGCCAGGCCCGCGAGGGGCTGAAGGCGCGCCTGGCGGTGATTCCCCATGCCGCGCCGGTCGAGGCCTATCACAAGCGGCTGGATTACGAGCTGGGCATCATCGAGCAGATGGGCTTTCCCGGCTATTTCCTGATCGTGGCCGATTTCATCAAATGGGCCAAGGAACACGGTATTCCGGTCGGTCCGGGCCGGGGTTCGGGGGCCGGTTCCCTGGTGGCCTATTCGCTGACCATCACCGATCTGGATCCGCTGCGCTACAATCTGCTGTTCGAGCGCTTCCTTAACCCCGAGCGGGTGTCGATGCCCGACTTCGACATCGATTTCTGCATGGACCGCCGCGAGGAGGTGATCGGATACGTCCAGCGCAAGTACGGCCGCGAGAAGGTGGCCCAGATCATCACCTTCGGCGCACTCCTGTCCAAGGCGGCGGTGCGCGACGTGGGCCGGGTGCTGCAGATGCCCTACGGGCAGGTGGACAAGCTTTCCAAGATGATCCCGGTGGAGGGGGTGAAGCCGGTGTCCATCGAGAAGGCGCTGGCCGAAGAGCCGCGGCTGCGCGATGCGGCCCGTGCCGAGGAGGTGGTGGAGCGGCTGCTGAAATACGGCCAGCAGATCGAGGGGCTCCTGCGCAATGCCTCGACCCATGCCGCCGGGGTGGTGATCGGCGATCGTCCTCTGGACGAGCTGGTGCCGCTCTATCAGGATCCGCGCTCGGAGATGCCGGCCACCCAGTTCAACATGAAATGGGTGGAGCAGGCTGGGCTGGTCAAGTTCGACTTCCTCGGGCTCAAGACCCTGACGGTGATTCAGAACGCGCTGGATCTGCTGCGCGAGCGCGGGGTGGAGATCGATATCAGCCTGATCCCGCTGGACGACGAAAAGACCTACGAGCTTTACGCCTCGGCCCGCACGGTGGCGGTGTTCCAGGTGGAAAGCTCGGGCATGATGGACGCGCTCAGGCGGATGAAGCCCACCTGCATCGAGGACATCGTGGCGCTTGTGGCGCTCTATCGTCCGGGGCCGATGGAGAACATCCCCAAGTATTGCGAGGTCAAGAACGGGCTGCGCGAACGCGAAAGCATCCACCCGCTGATCGATCATATCCTGGAGGAAACCCAGGGAATCATCGTCTATCAGGAGCAGGTGATGCAGATCGCCCAGGAGATGGCCGGCTACACGCTCGGCGGCGCCGACCTGCTGCGCCGGGCCATGGGCAAGAAGATTGCCGAGGAGATGGCAAAGGAACGCCCCAAGTTCATCGAAGGAGCGATGAAGAAGGGGGTGGACAGGAAGAAGGCCGGCGAGGTCTTCGACCTGCTGGAGAAATTCGCCAACTACGGCTTCAACAAGTCGCATGCCGCGGCCTATGCGGTGGTCAGCTACCAGACGGCCTGGCTCAAGGCCAATTACCCGGTGGAGTTCATGGCCGGGGTGATGAACTGCGACATCCACCTCACCGACAAGCTGGCCACCTATGCCGAGGAGCTGCGGCGCAACCTGCGGATCGAGATCGTGCCGCCCTGCGTCAACCGCTCGCAGGCGGCGTTTTCGGTCAGCGAGGGGCGCGTCGTCTATGCGCTGGGGGCGCTCAAGAACGTCGGGCTCGAGGCGATGAAGCTGATCACCGAAGCGCGCGGCGACAACCCCTTCGTCACCCTGTTCGATTTCGCCCGCCGGGTGGACCTCAAGCGCATCGGCAAGCGCCCGCTGGAGATGCTGGCCCGTGCCGGGGCCTTCGACCAGCTCGATCGCAACCGTCGCAGGGTGTTCGACAGCCTCGATGCCCTGACGGCCTGGTCGGCCGCCATCCATGAGCAGCGCGCCTCGGCACAGGTATCGCTGTTCGGCGAAGCCGGCGACGATCTGCCCGAGCCGCGGCTTTCGCCGGTCGAGGACTGGCTGCCCAACGAGCGCCTGATCGAGGAGCACAAGGCGATCGGCTTCTACCTTTCGGGCCATCCGCTGGACGATTACATGGCACCGCTCAGGCGCAAGGGTGTGATGACCCTGGCCGATGTGGCCGAGGCGGCCGGGCGCGGGCCCCTGGTGGCGCGCATGGCGGGGGCGGTTTCGGGCCGGCAGGAGCGCAAGTCCGCCCGCGGCAACCGCTTTGCCTTCGTGCAGCTCTCCGACCCGACCGGGCTCTACGAGGTGACGGTGTTCTCGGACACGCTGGAGGCGGCGCGCGAGCATCTCGAACCCGGCGTCAACGTGGTGCTTACCGTCGAGGCGACGATGGAGGCCGAGCAGCTCAAGCTGCTGGCCCGCTCCGTGGTGCCGGTAGATACGGTGGCCGCCGATGCCGGCGGCATGGGGCTTCGGGTCTTCGTGGCCGAGCCGCGGGCGGTTGGCTCCGTCCGCTCGGTGCTGGAGCGGATGGCCACCGGCAAGCGCGCCACCGGCCCGCTGGAGTTCTGCATCCAGGAACCGGATACGGGGCGCGAGATCGTGGTGGATACCGGGCAGGAATATGCGCTGACCCCGCAGGTCAAGGGGGCGCTGAAGACGCTCGAGGGGGTGCTGGAGGTGGAGGAGATCTGAGGCGCCCGGCCCGGGCCCCGCCTTGCCGCATCCTCACCAGTGCGGCGGCTTCTGGTCGGCCAGCGGGATGCCGCCACCCTCGGCCGCCTCGCGCTCGGCTTCGCGCTCCATCAACAGCGTCATGCGCCGCCGGAGGGACGCCAGTTCGCGCTCCTGCCGGGCGACAACGTCCGAGAGGTCATCGACGACGCGGCTCAGGTGGGCGATCATTTCCTCGATCTCGATGGCGCTCTTGCTCATGTTCATCCCTTACGGTTGCGTGCTTGCCCCCAAATCCGCCATCCGCTAGACCGCCCCGCGTAACAGACCCGGCAGGACCGACCATGGCAAAGGTGAAAAAGCAGCCCCGGCCGAAGGCCGAGACGCCCAAGGGCTTTCGCGACTATTTCGGCCCGGAAGTGACCGAGCGCAAGGCCATGCTCGAGCGGATTGCCGAAGTGTATTACCGCTACGGGTTCGAGGCGCTGGAAACC
>JALSGY010000077.1 GCA_026982515.1 Paracoccaceae bacterium | reverse complement strand
GGCGACCTGACCGGTGTCGAGGATCACCGAGCGGTCGGCGAGATCGAGCGCGCGCAGCGCGTTCTGCTCGACGATCACCGTGGTGATGCCCTGGCTCTTGATCAGGTTCAGGGTCTTCTCGATTTCGTCCACGATCACCGGGGCGAGGCCCTCGTAGGGCTCGTCAAGCAGCAGCACCTTGATGTCGCGGGCCAGTGCCCGGGCGATGGCCAGCATCTGCTGCTCGCCCCCCGAAAGGGTGGTGCCTTCCTGCCTGCGCCGTTCGCCGAGGCGGGGGAACAGTTCGTAGATGCGCTCCAGAGACCACCCCATGGGCGGGGCGATCTGGGCCAGCTGGAGGTTTTCCTCCACCGTCAGCCCCTGGATGATGCGCCGGTCCTCGGGCACCAGTGCCACCCCTGCCTGGGCGGCCTCGTGGCTGGACATGTTGTGCAGCGGCTGATGGTCGAGCCAGATCTCGCCGCGGGTAAGCTCGGGGCTGGCCAGGCGCGCGATGGCGCGCAGCGTCGATGTCTTGCCGGCGCCGTTGCGGCCCAGCAGGGCGAGGATCTCGCCCTCGTGCACGGTAAACGACACGCCCTGCACGATATAACTTTCGCCGTAGTAGGCGTGGATGTCCCAGACCGAGAAATAGGCCGGAGCGGTCTCTGCCTTGTTGGCGAACCTCGAGAAGTCTGGTCTTTCGGTCATCTTCATGCTCCTTGTGCGGGGCAGGTCCTCGGCGATGGTTCCCCCATTTTTCGCCAGCGTCAATGCGCCTCTCCCAGATAGGCTTCCTGCACCTTGGGATGGCCCTTGATGTTTTCGGGCGTGTCCTCGACCAGCGGCGTGCCCTGGGCCAGAACGGTGATGCGCTGGGCGAGGCTGAACACCACGTGCATGTCGTGCTCGATGATCACCATGGTGATGTCGCGCCGCGCGTGAATGTCGCGCAGCAGGTCGATGGTGCGGTTGGTGTTGGCCCGGGCCATGCCGGCGGTGGGTTCGTCCAGCAGCAGAAGACGCGGCTTCTGCACGAGGCACATGGCCATCTCCAGCCGCCGCTTGTCGCCACGCGACAGCGAGGCGGCGTGGTGGTGGCGCTTGTCGGCCATGTTGACATCCACAAGCGCCCGTTCGGCCTGCTCGATCAGCTCGGCCTCGGTCTCGACGGTTTCGAAGGCATGCAGGCGGAAGGCCCCGTCGCGCCGGGCGAAACAGGGGATGAGGACGTTTTCCATCACCGTCAGATCGCCGAAGATTTCCGGCGTCTGGAACACCCGGGAAATCCCCATCTGGTTGATCTCGTGCGGCTTGCGCCCCAGCACCGACTGTCCGTCGAACATCACCGAGCCGGTATCGGGCACAAGCTTGCCCACCAGCACGTTGAGCAGCGTCGACTTGCCGGCGCCGTTGGGGCCGATGATGGCGTGGATCGAGCCTTCCCTGATCGACAGGTTCACGTCCCTGAGTGCGTGCAGCCCGCCGAAATGCTTGTTGACGTCCTTGACTTCGAGGATACCCATGATCCCTCTCCTCTATTCGGCCGGGGTCCGGCCGGGCGAAGCGTCGTCGCCGGATCCGTTCTTCCTGCGGCGGATGAGGTTGCGGATCCTTTCTCCGCCCTCCATCAGTCCGCCGGGCAGGAAGATCACCACCAGCATGAACATCAGGCCCAGGGTCAGGGCCCAGCCTTCGCCGGTGAAGCGCGAGAAGATCCACACCACCACCTCGCGCAGCGGGTCGGGCAGGAACGAGAACCAGCCGTCAAGCACGTTCTCGTTGATCTTGGAGAAGATCTTTTCGAGATACTTGATGAAGCCCGCGCCCAGCACCGGCCCCATCAGCGTGCCGGCCCCGCCGAGGATGGTCATGATCACCACCGCGCCGCTTTCCGTCCACTGCATGCGCTCGGCGCCGGCCAGCGGGTCCATCGCGGCCAGCAGCCCGCCGGCCAGCCCCGCATACATGCCCGAGATCACGAAGGCGGCCAGCGTGTAAGGGCGGGGGTTCACCCCGGTGTAGTTGAGCCGCGTCTGGTTGGATTTCACCGCCCGCAGCATCAGCCCGAAGGGAGAGCGGAAGATGCGCAGGCTGAGGTAGAACACCAGGATCGCGATCACCGCGGTGAAGTAGTAGCCGATGTTGAAGGTGAAGACCCAGCCGCCGAGGTTCAGCTTGTAGCTGTCGCTCATCACCAGGCCGAACAGGTGCGGAATGTTGGGCTCGTTCTCGCCCAGCAGGATCTGGGGATCGGAGGTATAGACCTGCAGGCCGGTCTCGCCGTTGGTGATCGGGGTGAGCACCGAATAGGCAAGGTTGAAGCTCATCTGCGCGAAGGCCAGCGTCAGGATCGAGAAGTAGATCCCCGAGCGGCGCAGCGACAGATAGCCGATCGCCAGGGCGAACAGCCCCGAGGTGACGATCGCCAGCGCCAGCCCCGGCAGCACGTTGTAGTCGAGCAGCTTGTACATCCAGACCACCGCATAGCTGCCCACGCCCAGGAAGGCGGCGTGCCCGAAGCTGAGATAGCCGGTCAGCCCGAACAGGATGTTGAAGCCGATGGCGAAGATGCCGAAGATGGCGATGCGCTGCATCAGGTCCGGGTAGCCCGCGTTGAACTGGGCCAGCGCCGAGCCCTCGGGGAAGGGCTGCAGGATGAACGGGGTCAGCATCGTCAGCGCGATGACGATCAGCAGGAACCGGGTGTCGCGTTTGTTGAGGCCAAGCATGTCCTATTCCTCCATCACGCCCTTGCGTCCCATCAGCCCGCGCGGGCGCGTCAGAAGGATGACGATGGCGACAAGGTAGATGATGATCTGGTCGATGCCGGGGAAGATCGACTTGACCTCGTTCATCGAGGCGAAGCTTTCGAGAATGCCCAGCAGGAAGCCGGCCAGCACGGCACCGGGCAGGCTGCCCATGCCGCCGACCACCACGACGACGAAGCTGAGCACCAGGAAATCCATCCCCATGTGATAGTTGGGCGAGTTGATCGGCGTGTACATCACCCCGGCCAGTCCGGCCACGGCGGCGGCAATGCCGAACATGATGGTGAAGCGCTTGTCGATGTCGATGCCCAGCAGGCCCACGGTCTCGCGGTCGGCCATGCCGGCGCGCACCACCATGCCGAAGGTGGTGAAGCGCAGGAAGGCGAAGACCGCGCCGATGATGATCAGGGCGAACAGGAAGTAGATCATCCGCCAGTAGGGGTAGATGATGGCGTTGGGCTCGAAGCCGAGCAGCACGCCGAAGTCGAACGATCCCGAGAAGGCCTCGGGCGCGGGGGTGGGGATCGGGTTGGCGCCGAAGAAATACTTGACGATCTCCTGAAGCACGATGGCCAGGCCGAAGGTCACCAGGATCTGGTCGGCATGCGGGCGCTTGTAGAAATGCCGGATCAGGCCGCGCTCCATCAGAAAGCCCAGCCCGACCATCACCGGGATGGCGAAGATGATCGCCAGTGGCACCGACCAGTCGATGATCGCCTGTCCGACCTCGGGGCCGAACCAGCTTTCGAGATAGGGCGTCCTGACCTTGAGCGGATTGCCCAGGAAATCGGTCCTCGTCTCGTCGATGGTCACGTAGCTCAGCGACAGCAGCCGTTGCAGCGTAACCGCGCAGAAGGCCCCGATCATGAACAGGGCGCCGTGGGCGAAATTCACCACCCCGAGCGTGCCGAAGATCAGCGTCAGCCCCAGCGCGATCAGCGCATAGGCCGAGCCCTTGTCGAGCCCGTTGAGTATCTGAAGAAGGATCGCGTCCATTTTCCCCAACCCGTTTGTTGCCGGAAACTGCCGGGCGGCACCGGTGGCCGGCCGCATGGCAGGCAGCCGGCCGCGCCATGTCGGCGCGGCCGGTCATCAGGTGATGCGCGTCACGCGCCCGGGTTGCACTTGCCCAGGTCGCCGCCGGCGAACATCGGATGGTCGGGCGGGTAGGTGACCTGCTCGACCGGGGTGATGTCGACGATCTCCAGCAGGTCGAACTCGGAGGTCGGGTTCTCCTTGCCCTGCACCACCAGCACGTCCTTGAAGCACTGGTGATCGTCGGCGCGATACAGCGTCGGGCCGTTGCCCATGCCGTCGAACTCGAAGCCTTCCAGCGCCTCGACCACGGCGCAGGGGTTGAAGGATCCGGCCCGCTGCACCGCATCGGCGTAAAGCAGCGTCTGCACGTAGCAGGTATGGGCTGCCTGGCTGGGCGGGCGGCCGTACTTCTGGCCGAAGGACTGGACGAACTCCTTGGTGCCGGGACGATCCAGCGACCAGTGCCAGTTGGTAGTGCCCAGGATGCCCTTCACGTTCTCGCCCGCGCCCTGTGCCATCAGGCGCGAATAGAGCGGCACGACGATCTCGAACTGCTTGCCGTTCACGATCTTGTCACGCAGGCCGAACTGCACCGCATTGGTCAGCGAGTTGACCATGTTGCCGCCGTAGTGGTTGAGGATCAGCACGTCGGCGCCCGAGTTCAGCACCGGTGCGATGTAGGAGCTGAAGTCGGTGGCCGACAGCGGCGTCTTGACGGTGTTCACCGTCTCCCAGCCCAGAGCCTCGGTGGCCGCCTTGATCGACTCTTCCTGAGTCCAGCCCCAGGTGTAGTCGGCGGTCAGGTGGTAGGCCTTGCGATCGGTGCCGTAGCGCTTGGCCAGCACCGGCGCCAGCGCCGCCCCCGACATGTAGGCGTTGAAGAAATGGCGGAAGCCGTTGGCCTTCTTGTCCTTGCCGGTGGTGTCGTTGGAATGGGTCAGACCGGCCATGAAGATCACGCCCGCCTCCTGACACAGCCCCTGGACGGCGATGGCCACGCCCGAGCTGGAGCCGCCGGTGATCATGATCGCGCCGTCCTTCTCGATCATCGAGCGGGCCGAGGCGCGCGCGGCGTCGGACTTGGTCTGGGTGTCGCCGGTGACGTATTCCACCTTCTTGCCCAGTATGCCGGTGCCGTCGAGCGCCTTAGAGGTAAAGCTGTTCAGCATTCCGCCGTCGCCCTCGCCGTTGAGATGCTCGACCGCGAGCATGTAGGCGCGCAGCTCGTCCGCGCCCTCGTCGGCATAGGGCCCCGATTGCGGAACGTTGAAGCCCAGCGTGACGGTGGAGCCGGTCGGCGCGTTGGTAAAGCCGGTATCGGACGCCGACCACACGGCGCCGGTGAA
>JALSGY010000076.1 GCA_026982515.1 Paracoccaceae bacterium | reverse complement strand
TGCTTCTGATGCTCATCGGGCTGGCCGCGGTGCTGATGTTCGAACCGCTTGCCACATGGCTGCCGAGGGTGGCAGGCTTCGGGTTCTGAGCACCGCAGCAGAACCGCCCGTGCAGCGCTACATGGCATTCAGCAGCAGCTGCACCGCCACGCCCGACAGCAGGGTGATCGCCGTGGTGAGTGCGATCACCAGGCCCGAAAGCGGCCGGCCGGAAACCGCCGCCTCCCCCTCGGCGGGGGGCTGGTACATGGGCACCATGATGCGCAGATAGACGGCCAGCGACAGCACGCTGTTGAGAATGGCGATCACCGCCAGCCAGGTGAAGCCCGCATCGATCGCCGCGGCGAACAGCAACGCCTTGCCGACGAAGCCGAACAGCGGCGGGATCCCGGCCAGCGACAGCAGCAGGATCACCATCGCCACCCCCATCGCCGGGGCGCTGCGCCCCATGCCGCGGAACTCGTCCAGCTGGCGGCCCTGCACCATCACCACCGCGAAGACGCCGAGGTTCATCGCCACATAGGCTGCGCCGAACACGATCAGCGATTGCAGCGAAAGCGCATTGACCCCCACCGCCACGATCCCCAGCAGGAAATAGCCGGACTGGGCGACCGAGGAATAGGCCATCAGCCGCACCATGTTGGTCTGCACCAGCGCCGCGAGATAGCCGTAGGTCATGGTCAGCGCCGCCACCAGAGCGATGACCAGCGGCCAGCCGGTCTGGGGCGAAAGATCGCGCAACACCTGGGCAAGGGCGAAAAGGGCGGCGATCTTGGTGATCACCGAAAGATAGGCCGCCACCGAGACCGGCGCACCGTCATAGGCATCGGGCGCCCAGAAGTGGAAGGGCACCAGCGCCGCCTTGTAGCCCAGCCCGACGATCACCGCCACCAGCCCGGCCACCATCACCACCCCGCCCTGCAGCTTTGTCAGGGCGGAAAACAGGGTCGTGCCCGCGCCGCCGAACCAGAAGGTCAGCCCGTAGGTCATCACCGCACCGGTCACCGCGCCGAAGACGAGGTATTTCATCGCCGCCTCGGTGGCCCGGTCATCGCCCGGCCAGGCTACCAGCGCGAACGAGCCCAGCCCCGTCAGCACCACGCCCAGCACCAGCAGCATCATGTCGCCCGCGCCGGCCAGCATCAGCGCCCCCAGCGTGACCAGCACCAGCAGGCTGTAGACGGAACCCTCGCGCATCTTCCCGGCCAGCTCGGCGCGCGCCAGCACAAGCGACAGCGCAGTGCCCGGCAGCAGGATCAGCTTGGCCCAGGTGCTGAGCAGATCGATCCGGTAGGTGCCGCCGAACACGCTGGCATCGGCACCGAGCAGCGGCAGCGAAAGCCCGGTGGCCACCGCCAGCCCGCTCAGCCCCAGCCACAGCACCACCAGCGGGCGGCGCGCCATTTCGGCCAGGATCATCAGGGCGACGATCACCATCATCACCAGCTCGGGCTGCAGGAGGGAAAGATCTTTCGACATCAGAACGCCAAGGCCGCCGTTGTGGTGTGGATCACGTTCAGAACCCAGGAGGGCGCGATCCCGACGAGGATGGTCAGCACGATCAACGGCATCAGCACCACCACCTCGCGCCGATCGAGATCGGGCAGTTTCAGCCATTGTGCGCCCGGCTCGCCCAGGAAGACCAGCGCGATGGCGCGCAGATAAAGCCCCGCCGTGACCACGATCGCGAGGATCGAGACCACCGCCCAGGGCGAGACGTTGAGCGTGGCGAGGAAGATCTGGAACTCGGCCGGGAAATGCGCCAGCCCCGGCAGCCCCAGCGAGGCGAAGGCAAACAGGATGAAGCTCCAGCCCAGCACAGGCATCACCTTGAGCAGCCCGCCCAGGCGTTCCATCTCGCGGGTGTGGGTGCGCGCCTTGACCATGCCGACAAGGAAGAACAGCGCCCCGGTGACCAGCCCGTGGCTGACCATCTGCAGCGTCGCGCCATCAAGCGCGATGGCCCGCATCACCGGATCGGTGGCGATTGCGGCAATCGCCACGCCGATCACCACATAGCCCATGTGGTTGACGGACGTATAGGCGATCAGCCGCTTCAGATCGCTTTGCGCGAGCGCCACGAAGGCCCCGTAAAGGGCGCTGACCACGCCGAAGGCCAGCACCACCGTACCGGCGGAGGCAAAGGCGTCCGGCAGCATCTGCAACGAAAACCGCACCAGCCCGTAGGTGCCGAACTTCAGCATCACCCCGGCCAGGATCACGCTGCCCACGGTGGGCGCCTGCACATGCGCCGCCGGCAGCCAGGTGTGCACCGGAAAGGCCGGGATCTTGACTGCGAAGGTGAACAGCATCGCCACCAGCGCCAGCATCCCGGCCAGACCGGTGAGCGGCTGGGTCTCGATCCAGACCCGCATGTCGAACGTCCAGGGATCGGAGGCCAGGAACATCCCCAGGATCGCCAGAAGCAGCGGCAGACTGCCCAGCAGCGTGTAGAGGAAGAACATCAGCGCCGCGCGCTGGCGGCCTTCCTCGCCCCAGCCGGCGATCATGAAATACATCGACACCAGCGAGACCTCGAAGAACACGTAGAACAACAACGCATCCAGCGCCGCGAAGGTGCCGATGGAGGCGGTCTCCAGCATCAGCATCAGGATCACGAAACTGCGCGCCCGGTCGCCGGATTTCGCCTGGTAGATGAAGGACAAAAGGAACAGCAGCGCCGTCAGCAGGATCAGCGGCAGGGAAAAGCCGTCCACCCCCACCCGGTAGGCCGCGCCGATGGCCTCGATCCAGGTGATCTCCTCGACCTGCGCGAAACCGCCGGGCACCACCCCGCGCGCCCACATCACCAGCGTGAGAAGCAGCGTCACCGCGCTGGTGGCGATGCCGACGCCATGGGACAGGGCAGCCGAGCCGCGCGGCAGGGCCAGGAGCACGAAAGCGCCCAGAAGCGGCAGGAAAACGGCAAGGGAAACGATCGGGATCATGGGCTCGGTTTCCTCAGTAGATCAGGGGGGCCACCAGAAGGGCGGCGGCGATGATGCCGGTGGCGGCGATGGTCAGGGCCAGTTCGCGGTGAATGAGGCCGCTTTGCAGGCGCCGGGCGCGGCGGCCGGCGGCCTCGGTCGCGCTGGCCAGCCCGAAGATGAAGCCGTCGATCCCGGCCTCGTCGGTGGCGCGGGTGCCCCGGCCGAGGCGCATCGCGTGGCGCCCGACGGCCAGAACGGCATCGTAAATCCGCCGTTCCACCGCATTGCAGGCCTGCGCCATGGCCAGCGCCGGCCGCAGAACCATCCCATCCATGCCCCCGCCCACGGCAAAGCCGCGCCGCGCCCAGGGCAGAAGCGGCCCCAGCAGGCGCGCTCCCGGCACCAGCCAGCCCAGTGCCAGACCGAGGAGCGAAGCTCCCAGACCCAGAAACATGGCCAGGACGGAAACTGGCGGCGCGTCACCCAGCAGCCACTCCATCCGGGGGAAGGCCGCGCCCAGACCCGCCGCCAGCGCCACCAGCACGCCCATGCCGAGGCCCATCCATTGCAACTCGTCCCCGCTCTCGCCCTTTTGCGGCGCACCGCGCCACAGCAGCGCCAGTGCGCGCGCCATGTAGGCGCCGGTCAGCACCGTCCCCGCCAATGCCAGCACTGCCATCCAGATGCCCCCCGGCGCGGCCAGGGTGGCAGCGATGATCGCATCCTTGGAAAAGAACCCCGCCAGAGGCGGAATGCCCGCCAGCGCCAGGGCAGAGATGGCGAAGCCCGCAAAGATGCGCGGATGCTCGCGCCCGGCGCCTGCAAGATCTTCGAAGCCGGTCGAACCCCGGCTGTGCTGAAAAACGCCCGCGCCCAGGAACAGCCCGCTCTTGATCGCGGCATGGGCGATCAGGTGCAGCAATGCCACCACCGGGGCACCTGCGCCGATGGCCAGCAGCATCAGCCCGTACTGCGCCGAGGTGGAGGCCGCCAGCAGGCGCTTGAGGTCGCGCTCGGCCAGCGCGACCAGTCCGGCCACCACCGTCGTCACCCCGCCGACGATCCCCACCGCCACCAGCGTCTGGGCGGGCAGCATCGGGGCCACCCGGATCAGCAGGATGGCGCCCGCCGCCACCAGCGTGGCCGAGTGCAGCAGCGCGGAAACCGGCGTCGGCCCGGCCATGGCACGCTGCAGCCAGTCCTGCATCGGCACCTGCGCCGACTTGCCCATGGCGGCAAGAAGCAGCAGCAGCCCGCCGATCAGCGCCGGCGTCCCGAAGGTGGTGAGCGTGGCCGCGATGTTGGAGGTCCCCGCCGCCCCGATCAGCACGAACACCCCCAGGTAAAGCCCCAGATCGGCGCTGCGGGTATAGAGGAAGGCCCGCGTCGCGGCCCCCGCCACGCCGGGCTTTCGGTTCCAGAAGCCGATCAGCAGATAGCTGGAAACGCCGATCAGTTCCCACGCCCCCAGGAAGGTGAGCCAGTCCCCGGCCAGAACCAGCAGTTGCATGGCGGTGACGAACATCAGCATGGTGGCAAAGAAGCGCCGCTTCTCCCCGTCCTTGCGCATGTAGCCCGTGGCATGGACCATCACGAGAGTGGCCACCGTGGCCACCAGCACCGAGAGCACCGCGCTCAGCGGATCGGAGACCAGCAGCAGCGGCATGCCGGGGAGCCCCGGCATCATCAGCGTGTAGCCCTTGCCCGCAAAGGCCATGGTGAGCAGCATCCCGCTGGCGGGCACGCTGATGCTCACCCCGACCAGCGCCAGAATCTCGGGCGGGCGGCGCAGCACCGCGATCAGCAGCGCGGCCAGCAGCGTGGGCAGCAGGACAAGGGCCAGCGGGCTCATCCCTTCAGCTCCCGCGCTTCTTCCATCTCGACCGAACCGCGGGAACGGAACCGGGTGATGGCGATGGCAAACCCCACCGCCATTTCCACCGCCATCACCGCCATCACGATGAGCACGAACATCTGCCCCTCGATGGCCTCGGGGTGCAGGTAGCGCCAGAAGGCCACCAGGTTGAGCAGCGCCGCCGCCAGGATCAGCTCCACCCCCATGATGATCATCACCAGGTTGGTCTGCGACAGTGCGCCATAGAGGCCGACACCGAACAGCATGGCGCCGATGCTCAGCGCGAGAACGAGTTCGGGGATCATTCGCTTTCCTCCTGACTGGCCGGGCGGGTGGGCGGAACGATGGCCACCATCGTGGCCGCGATCATTGCCGTCAGGA
>JALSGY010000075.1 GCA_026982515.1 Paracoccaceae bacterium | reverse complement strand
ATGTCCAAGCGGGCGGGCAATTTCGTCACCCTGCGCGACGTGGTCGATCAGGTGGGCCCCGATGTGACCCGCTTCGTGATGCTCACGCGCAAGAACGACGCCCCGCTGGATTTCGATTTCGCGCGGGTGCTGGAACAGAGCCGCGACAACCCGGTGTTCTATGTGCAATATGCCCATGCCCGGGTGTGCAGCGTGCTGCGCAGGGCCGAAGCGGCGGGGATCGCGCTGACGGACCGGCCGGCGCTTGAGGACGAGGCCGAATTTGCGGTGGCCCGCAGGCTGGCCGACTGGCCGCGCCAGGTGGAGATTGCCGCGCGCACCCACGAGCCGCACCGCATCGCCTTCTACCTTTATGAGCTGGCCTCCGATTTCCACGCCCTGTGGAACAGGGGCAACGAGAAGCCGGCCTTGCGTTTCCTGCAGGAGGGCGATCGGGCCGCCTCGGCCGCGAAAATCGCCCTGCCGCGGGCCGTGGCCGTTGTTATTTCCGCAGGTCTTGGTATTCTTGGCGTGACCCCGGCCGAGGAAATGCGCTGACAACAAGCGCAACCGCGGGCCACCGGGGCTGTACAGGCAGGAACATCCGTGCGGGCCGACAGGCGCGCGCGGGAGCAGTGAGGCAGGTATGGCGGATATCGAATATTCGGATGCCGCGGGCGGGGAGCATCCTCCCGCCGGCGTCGGCATGAGCAGGGTCATCAGCGGGATCGGGGCGCTGATCTCGGTTTCGCTTGTTGCCGGGCTGGTCTGGTGGGGTTGGCAGCTGATGGTGCGCGATGTCACCGGCGTGCCGGTGATCCGGGCCCTGGAGGGGCCGATGCGGGTGGCTCCTGACGACCCGGGCGGCGTGGCCGCCGATTACCAGGGGCTGGCGGTGAACAATATTCCCGCCGAGGGCGAAGCCGCGCCGCCTGCCGATCAGGTGGTGCTCGCACCTCCTCCCACGCAGCTCCGGCGCGAGGATCTTCCGGTGCGCGACCTGCAGATCATTGCCAGCGCCCAAGCCGGGCCGTCCGGGCAGGAGGCCGAGGAAAAACCCGCGCCTGCGGCGCCCGAGCCCCCCGAGGCCGCGGCCCGCGCCACGCCCGAGGCGGCGGCCGAGCCCCCCGAAGCCGGCGCCCGGCCTCCGGTGGCCGAGGCTGCGGAGGTGGTGCCGCTCGACCAGGCAGCGCTGATCGAGGCGGTGGTGCGTGAGGCCATTGGCGCGGACACGGCGCCGGCCGGCGGCCTGCGCAAGGCTTCTGCGGCGATCGCCCCGATCCCGGCCGACATCCCAGGCATCAAGCGCTCGCGCCGCCCGCTGCCGCGTCCGGCCGCCATCCTGGCCTCGGCTCCGGCGGACGC
Organism: Paracoccaceae bacterium; assembly: GCA_026982515.1. GTDB lineage: Bacteria > Pseudomonadota > Alphaproteobacteria > Rhodobacterales > Rhodobacteraceae > S012-89. The sequence continues at coordinate 3,865 of JALSGY010000075.1, read as the reverse complement.
ACCGGCCCCCGCCGCGGCGCCGCTTCCCTCCGGCGAGACGGTGGAGGCCGCCGTCGTCGCGGCCACCATGCCCACGGCCGCTTCCCTTGACGAGATCCGCATCATCGATCCCGCGACCCTCCCCACGGGTACGCGTCTGGCCCAGGTCGGGGCGTTCAACACCCCTCAGGAGGCGGCCCGGGAATGGCAGCGCCTGGTTGCGCTTTTCCCAAAGGTCTTCGATGGCAAGGGGCGGGTGATCCTTGAGGGCAGGTCCGGCGGCAAGGCCTTCTACCGGCTGCGGGCCGAAGGTTTCGGCGATCTTTCCGATGCCCGCCGCTTCTGCGCCCAGCTGTTGCAAGGTGGCCATGACAATTGCATTCCCGTGACCACCCAGTGAACGGCCGGCGGACGGTCCGAAAGCGCCGGGCCGGGGCCCGGCCGGCCCCTTCCCACGACCTCGCCATTGACAACGCCCCCTCCGGGGCCGAGGCTTCCGCCCGCATGAAGGGCAGGGCGGATGTCTGAGGACTTTCAGGAAGACAAGGTGGTCCCGGTGGCCGCGCGGCTTGCCGAGGAGGCGCTGATCGTCGATGTGGACGGTTTCGAGGGGCCGCTCGACCTGCTGCTGACGCTGTCGCGCACCCAGAAGGTGGACCTGCGGAAGATTTCCGTGCTTCAGCTGGCCGAGCAGTATCTGGGCTTCGTCGAACAGGCCCGCCGGCTGCGTATCGAGCTGGCGGCCGATTACCTCGTGATGGCGGCCTGGCTGGCCTTTCTCAAGTCGCGCCTGCTGCTGCCGCCCGATCCGGCCGACGAGGGGCCCTCGGGCGACGAGCTGGCCGCGCATCTGGCCTTCCAGCTGGAACGTCTGGCGGCCATGCGCGAGGCGGCGGCGAAGATCATGGCCCGCGATCAGAAGGGCCGCGATTTCTTCCCCCGCGGCATTCCCGAGGACGTCACCCGGGTGCGGCGCGTCACCTACACGGCCTCGCTGCTCGATCTCATGCAGGCCTATGCCCGGCTGCGCACCCGAGACGAGTTCCGCCCCTTCGTCATGGACCGCGACCGCATCCTGACCATGGAGCAGGCGCTGGAGCGGCTGCGCGGGATGATCGGCTTCGCCGGCGAGTGGACGGATATCATGTCCTACCTGCCCGAAGGCTGGGGGGATGATCCGGGCCTGCGCCGCTCGGCCACCGCCGCCACGTTCGCCGCGACGCTGGAACTGGCCAGGGAGGGTGCGATAGAAATACGCCAGGGCGAGACATTCGCCCCGATCCAGATCAGGAAGAGAGGCGATGGCTGAGGAGCACGAGCGAGAGCCCGGCGGAAGCCTGTTCGAGGCCCCGCCGCTGGCCGAGCAGGAGCGGATGGTCGAGGCAATCCTGTTTGCCAGCGCCGAGCCGGTCTCGGTGGCCGAACTCAACGCGCGCATGCCCCACGGGGCCGATGCGGCTGCGGCGCTGGAGTTGCTGCGTGCCCGCTACGAGGGGCGCGGGGTGCGGCTGGTGAAGGTGGGCGAGGCCTGGGCGATGCGTACCGCGCCCGATCTGGGTTTCCTGATGCAGAAGGAAACCGTCGAGGTGCGCAAGCTTTCGCGCGCCGCCATCGAGACCCTGGCGATCATCGCCTATCACCAGCCGGTCACCCGTGCCGAGATCGAGGAGATCCGCGGCGTTTCGGTCAGCCGCGGGACCATCGACCAGCTGCTGGAGCTGGAGTGGATCCGCTTCGGCCGCCGCCGCATGACCCCGGGCCGGCCCGTGACCTTCGTGGTCACCGAGGCCTTCCTGGATCATTTCGGCCTGGAAAGCGCACGCGATCTGCCCGGCCTGAAGGAGCTGCGCGCCGCGGGCCTGCTGGACAGCCGCCCGCCGCCGGGGGCGGGTTCGCCCGAAGAGGACGAGGAGGACGGTGCCCAGAACGACATGTTCGGGGACGAGGGGGCGAGGGAAGAGAACCCATGAGGGAGGACAGGACATGAACCTCAACCGGATCATCAGCCTGATCCTGCGCCAGCTTCTCCGGCGCCTGATCGGCAAGGGGGTGAATGCGGGCATCGACATGGCCGCGCGCCGCGGCGGCAAGGGCGGAAAGGGGAGCGCAGAACAGCGCAGGAGCGCCGGCCAGACGACCCGCCGCGCCAGGCAGGCGGCAAGGCTTCTGCGCCGTTTCGGCCGTTTCTGACGCCCGGGCCTTCAGCCGCCGTCTTGCGCCACGATGTCGTGCAAAGCCGCTCGGCATGGTTTCCGGGCTGCTCAGGCGGCCCGGAAATGTTTTGACAGCTTCAGCCCCTGTCCCTGGTAGTTGGACTTGATCCCCGCGCCGTAAAGCGTGCGCGGCACCCCGGCCATGCGCTCATAGACCAGCCGCCCCACCACCTGGCCGTGTTCCAGCACGAAGGGGGCCTCGTGGCAGCGCACTTCCAGCACCCCGCGCGAGCCGCTGCCACCGGCCGCATCATGGCCGAAGCCCGGATCGAAGAAGCCGGCGTAATGCACCCGGAACTCTCCGACCATGGCCAGATAGGGGGCCATTTCGGCGGCGCAGTCGGGGGGGATGTGCACGGATTCGCGGCTGACCAGGATGTAGAAGGCACCCGGATCGAGGATGATCCGCCCGTCGCGGCTGTGCACCTCTTCCCAGAAGTCGGCGGGTGCGTAATGACCTATCCGGTCAAGGTCGATCAGCCCGGTATGCGGCTTGGCGCGCCAGCCCACCAGCGTGCCGTGCTGCGGGCGCAGGTCCACCGAAAAGCCCAGGCCCTCCGAGACCAGCGCCTCGCCCGAGACCAGCCCCACGCTTTCGTGCAGGGCGCTCAGCTCGTCATCGCTCAGCACCGCCTGGCCGCGGCGAAAGCGGATCTGGTTGAGCCGCATCCCCGGCCGCACCAGCACCGAGAAGGAGCGCGGGCAGATTTCGGCGTAAAGCGGCCCTTCGTAGCCCGGTGCGATGCGGTCGAACTCGGTGCCGCCGTCGGTGATCAGCCGGGTCAGCAGATCGAGCCGCCCGGTGGAGCTCTTGGCATTGGCCACCGCCTGGATTTCCCCGGGCAGGGCAAGGCGTTCCATCAGCTCCACCAGATAGACGCAGCCCTTTTCCAGCACCGCGCCCTCGCCGAGATCGATGCGGTGCATTTCGAACTCGGCCAGCCGCTCGGCCACCGTGCGCCCATGGCCGGCCAGAAACGAGGCGCGCACCCGCCAGGCCACCCTGCCAAGCCGCAGATCCAGCGAGGCGGGCTGCACCTGTTCCAGCTCGATCGGCGATCGGGCGCGGATCGTGCCGGCCGTGATCAGCCGTTCGATGGCCCGGTCCGGCAGGACGCCCGTTGCCGTTTCCGCCGCTTGTGCCAAGATGCCCCCTCAAGCAGAAACGCCCGCCGCCTGCGAGGGCGGGGGCGTGTTCGAGTTGGTCGGGCTAGCAGGACTTGAACCTGCGACCTTCCGTCCCCCAGACGGACGCGCTACCAGGCTGCGCCATAGCCCGACACGAGCCCTTAAATAGCGTTTTTCATGGCGGGGGCAAGACGGAATGCGCATCATTTCGCGCTCAGCCGCGCGGCCTGCCGCCAAGCGGCACGTTCATCCGCCGGCGCAGTTCCAGCAGCCGCTCCTGCAGCGCGGCCAATGCCTCGGGCGAGGGGCGGCTGCCTGCCGGGCGCCGGGCCGCCTCGCGCAGCAGTGCCGGCAACGAGACGATATCGGGCATCTCGATGTCGTCGGGCGGATCTTCGGGAATGTCCTCTCCCAGCGGCTGCGGGGGCGCCGGGGCAGGGGGGGAGGGCGCGGGCTGCGGTGCGGGCTCCTGCTCGGGGGGCGCGGTGGCGGGCTCTGCCTTTGCGGCCACCCGCGACAGCGGCACCACGTTTTCTGGCGTCTCG
>JALSGY010000074.1 GCA_026982515.1 Paracoccaceae bacterium | reverse complement strand
CGCCGGGGGGGGCACGCTTTACGATCTGGAATATCTGCTCGACGAGAACGGCCGCCGCGTGGCTGCCTTCGGCTACTGGGCAGGCTTTGTCGGCGCCGCGGTGGCCCTCAAGTGCTGGGCTGCCCTGAAGCGTGGAGAAATCTGCGGACCGGTCTCCACCTGGCGCGACAGCAAGGCGCTGCTGGCCGATGTGCGCGCCGAGCTTGACGCCACCGGCCTGCCACGGCCCGATGCCATCGTGATCGGGGCGCGGGGGCGCGTGGGCACCGGGGCGCGGGAGCTGTGCCGCGCCCTTGACGTGCCCACCACCGATTGGGACCTGGCCGAAACCGCCCATGGCGGCCCCTTTCCGGAGGTGCTGGAGCACGAGCTCTTCATCAACGCGATCCTGGCCACCCCCGGCTGCCCGGTCTTCGTGCCCGCCTCTGCCGCCACCGCGCCACGGCGCCTGTCGGTGATCGGCGATGTCGCCTGCGACCCGACCTCCGAGTTTTCCCCGATCAAGATCTACGACCGGATCACCACCTGGCAGGCCCCCGCCCTGCGCACCCATGACGACCCACCGCTCGACGTGATGGCCATCGACAACCTGCCCTCGCTGCTGCCGGCGGAAAGCTCCGTCGATTACGCCGGGCAGCTCTTGCCTTCGCTGCTGGCGCTCGACAATCTGGAAACCGGCGTATGGGGCCGGGCGAAGGAGATCTTCGCGCAGCACCTGACACAACTCCGAGGAGGCGCGACATGACGATCCACTGGTGCGGCACCGGCCTTTCGGCCATTCCCGGGCTGCGGCGGCTGCTGGAATCGGGTGCCTGCGTCACGGTCTGGAACCGCACGCCGCAAAAGGCGCGCGATGCCGTGGGCGACCTCACCGACCGGATCCACGCCTTCGATCCTGCCACGCTGGAGGCCGGGGTGCGGCCGGGCGATGTGGTGGTCTCCATGCTGCCGGGCGAGTGGCACCTGCCGCTGGCCGAAATCTGCATCGCGAAGGGGGCGCATTTCGTCTCCTCCAGCTACATCTCCCCCGAAATGGCCGCACTGGACGAAAAGGCCCGCAAGGCCGGGGTGGCGCTGGTCAACGAAGTGGGGCTCGATCCGGGGATCGACCACCTGATGGCCCACTGGCTGGTGGCCGACTATCGCGCCAGCGGCACCGATGAAACGGGCAATGTCCTTTCCTTCACCTCCTATTGCGGCGGGGTGCCCCGCCACCCCAACGCCTTCCGCTACAAGTTCAGCTGGTCGCCGCTGGGGGTGCTCAGGGCGCTGCGCTCTCCCTCGCGCAGCATCCGCGCCTTCTCGGAGCTCGTCGTGGCCCGCCCATGGGATGCGATCAGCCGTTACACCGCACCCCTGCCCACGCCGGAAAGCTTCGAGGTTTATCCCAACCGCGATTCGCTGCCCTTCATGGCACTGTACAACTTCGACCCCACCTGGCGGGTCAGGGAATTCGTGCGTGGCACGCTGCGCCTCAATGGCTGGGCCGAGGCCTGGGCCGACATCTTTGCCGAACTCGAAACCCTGGAGGGCGAGGCCGGCGAGGCCCGTCTGCAGGAGCTCTCGGACGAACTGTGGGCAGAATACGCCTATGCGGACGGCGAACCCGACCGGGTGGTCCTCTGCGTTTCGCTGAAGGCCGAGAAGGACGGGCGGCCCGTCTATCACAAGAGCTACACGCTCGACGCCTGGGGTGATCTGCGCGGCTCGGCCATGGCGCGGCTGGTCTCGGTGCCGGTAGCCATGGCGGTCGAGGCGATCGAGGCGCGGGAAATCCCCCCCGGGGTTTCCTCGGCCCCGCATGACGGCAGGCTCATCGACCGCTGGATGAAGGAAATCGAGCGCCAGGCGCAGCATTTGCAGATCGTCGACCATCTCGACTGAGCCGCCCGCTCAGCGAAAGGGCATGCTACCCGCGCACGGTGCGGTTCAGATCAGGTCGTTCTCGATATCCTCAACGGAAATTCCCAGCGCATCGAGGCCGTTTTCCAGGTGGTCCGACAGGTGCGGCGTACCGATCAGGTAATCGGCACAGGGGGTCGTGGCTTCGGCCCGTGCGGTGGCGATGGCCTCGGCCAAGTCCTCGGGGAAGAAGCTTTCGCGCCCGATCCACATGATCGCCACCAGCTCTGCCTGCTCATCCTCGCTCATCCGCTCGATGAAGGCGCGCAGTTCCGGTTCGGCACGATCGAGCTCTCGAGCCATGAGGGCCACTTGCGCCACCTTGCGAGGTGAAATCTCAAGCATCGAACTCTCCTCTTGCAGTTCAGGGCTTGCCGATACAAGCAACCCACCCTCACGGAAGCGCCCTGCACCCTTGATCTTGCACAAATTCCGCGCCTTCAGGTCTTCCGGCTGCGTATCCGGCGGATCTGCCTATCCTTCTTCCTCGGGATCGCGGGCCAGCCTGCGCGGTTCGTCTTCAACAAGGCCGGGCGAAGCGATTTCCGCATCTGACGCGACCACGCCCATGTTCTCGAACTTCCGCGCCGAGGGCAATACCCGGTGTTCCAGAGAACCGACCGCCCTGTTGTAGGCATCGACCGAGGATCCCAGGCTGCGGCCCAACCTGCCGAGATGTTCACTGAAGGTGCTGAGACGGTCATACAGCTCTCTGGCGATGCGCTGCACCTCGCGGGCATTGCGGGCCATCTTTTCCTGCTGCCAGCCATAGGCAATGGCCTTGACCAGAGCCATCAACGTGGTTGGCGTCGCGATCAGCACCTTTTTCTCGAAGGCATATTCGATCAGCCCCGGATCCGCTTCCACCGCCGCACCAACGAAGGTTTCGCCGGGAATGAACATCACGACGAAATCGGGGGTTTCGGCGATGGCGTCCTGATAGTTCTTGGAGGCCAGCAGTTTCACATGTTCGCGCACCTGCCTCGCATGACGCACAAGCTGCGCCTGCTGCTGTTCCGGGGTTTCTGCCTCCAGCGCATCCAGATAGGCCTCAAGCGGCGTCTTTGCATCCACGACAATGCTCTTGCCACCGGGAATCCGCACGACGGCATCCGGCCGCCGCGCCCCGTTGTCGGTTTCGAGGTGATGCTCCAGCGAGTAGTCAACATGTTCGGCCATGCCGGCCATTTCGAACACCTGACGAAGCTGCATCTCTCCCCAGCGGCCGCGGGTCTTCGGGGCCCGCAGCGCCTGAACCAGCTTGCGCGTTTCCTGATTGAGGGTCAGCTGTCCCTTGCTCAGCTGCTCCACCTGCTGGCGGATTGCACCATAGGCTTCGTTTCTGGCCTGCTCGATGTCCCTGATCTTCTCGTCGAAGCTTTCCAGCCGCTCGCTGAGCGGCCTGACAAGGTTCTCGATCGCGCTCTTGCGTTTTTCGAGTTCGTCACGGGCCAGCTGCTCATGGGTCCGGAAACGTTCCGAGGCCAGTTTCAGAAAGTTTTCGGCGCTCTTGTCCAGAACGCCCGAAGCAAGGGCGGCAAAGCGGTCCTCAAGCTCCTTGCGGGCACCACGCAGCTCTTCCAGGCGTGCCTCATGCGCCTTGCGCTCGGCCGCCAGCGTGCTTTGCGCGATCTGTGCCTTCTCGCGCCAGGAATCGCGCTCCGAGGAAAGGTCTGCCAGCTTCTCCTCCAGCGCCGGCAGGCGATTGGCCCGTTCCGTCATCGCCGCAAGATCTGCCCGCAGCTGCACCATCCCGGCGTTTTCCGATTGCAGCCGGCGCAGACGTGCGCGTTGCGAAACCGCCAGCAGGGCAAGAAGCGCGACCGCGACACCCAGAAGGAGCACGACAAGAAATCCGGAAGAATACATGTCAACCACCGGGAAAACTCCTCGGAAGATCAAGTTGAACTTTATGCCCCTGTTCCGATTGCCTGAAGTCGGCGAAGGTGCAGGGAATTTCTCATTTGCGTCCGAACAGCCTTTCGATGTCGTGCAGTTTCAGTTCCACATAGGTGGGCCGGCCGTGGTTACACTGGCCCGAATGCGGGGTGGCCTCCATCTCGCGCAGCAGGGCGTTCATTTCATCGGCCCGCATCCGCCGCCCCGAACGGACGGAGCCGTGGCAGGCGATGCGGCTGAGCACCGCTTCGATGCGCGCCTGAACGGTCATGGTCGCGCCCTGGTCGGCAAGCTCGTCCAGGATGTCGCGGACCAGCGCACCGGCATCCACCTCGCCAAGCACGGCCGGGGTGGCCCGCACCGCCACCGCGTCACCGCCGAAGGGCTCGATCACCAGCCCCAGCCGGGCCAGTTCCCCGGCCATCTCCAGCAGACGGGTGGCCTCGGCCCCGGTCATCTCCACGATCTGGGGAATCAGCAGGGTCTGCGAGGCCACGCCGTTTTCGGCCATCTGGCGCTTGAGCTTCTCGTAGACCAGCCGCTCATGGGCGGCATGCTGATCGACGATCACCATGCCATCGGCGGTCTGAGCGATGATGTAGTTTTCATGCAACTGCGCGCGCGCCGCCCCCAGGGGACGCGCCGTCAGGTCTTCGCCGGCTTCGCCTGCGGGCATTTCGGCCTCGACCAGGCCCGAGGGCTGCGCGGCCTCGGCAAAGCCCGGCATGGGCGGGGGGGCGGCCGGGCGCGGCGGGGCGGGGCGATCCATCTGGTAGACGCGCGCGCCCTCGGGGGCGGGGCGAAAGGCGCCCAGGGCAGCGCCGGCCACGGTGGTGGAGGCCCGATGCCCGGCCTGGGCCAGCGCATGACGCAGCCCCGAGACAATCAGCCCGCGCGCCACACCGGGCTCGCGAAAGCGCACTTCGGCCTTGGCCGGATGGACGTTCACATCCACCAGCTGCGGATCGCAATCGATGAACAGCACCGCCGCGGGGTGGCGATCACGGCCGAGGAAATCGAAATAGGCCGCACGAAGCGCCCCCAGAAGCAGCTTGTCGCGCACCGGCCGGCCGTTGACGTAAAGAAACTGCGCCACTGCCGAGCCGCGCGAATAGGTGGGCAACGCGGCATAGCCGGTCAGGTGCAGCCCCTCGCGCTCGGCATCGATGGGCAGGGCGTTTTCGGCAAACTCGCGCCCCAGCACCGCAGCCAGCCGCCCGTGCAGGGCGTCGAACATGTCGCCGCTTTCGGGATCGGCGCGGAACATCAGCCGCCCCTCGCCGCCGCCCGAGACATCGCGCAGGACAAAGCCGATGAAGGGCTCGGCCATGGCCAGGCGCCTGACGACATCGCCGATCGCCTGCGCCTCGGCCCGATCACTGCGCAGAAACTTCAGCCGCGCCGGGGTGGCGAAGAACAGATCGCGCAGCTCCACCACCGTGCCGCCGGACAG
>JALSGY010000073.1 GCA_026982515.1 Paracoccaceae bacterium | reverse complement strand
ACCCCGACAACCAGGTGCTGACCCGCGCCCTCATCTCGGTGGCCCGCCATTTCGACATGGTGACCATAGCCGAATCCGTGGAATCGGCACGCGATGCCACGTTCCTCGCCGATGTCGGGGTGGACTGCATGCAGGGTTACCACTTCGGCGCCCCGATGCTTCACCCCGAATGGCTGGAAGAGGCGAAAAACCGCGCGATGGCCGGGTAGCGGAGACCGCCGCGCCGGTACGTTCAGGGCGGCGGACATCCATCACTCAAGCCGAATTGTATACACCGGAACACCGCACGGTTGATTTTTCTGCGCCTGCAGCATAGGAGGATTTCACCGGGTGGGGCCTTGGACTGCTGAAGTTTCTCAGCACCGGCTTTCCGCCGCATCATTCTGGAGAGAGCCGCCATGACCAACGTCGTCATCGTATCTGCCGCACGCACCCCCGTGGGCAGCTTCAATGGATCCTTCGCCACCACGCCCGCGCATGAGCTGGGCGCCGCCGTGCTCGAGGCGCTGGTGGAGCGCGCCGGGATCGAGAAGTCCGAAGTCTCCGAAACCATTCTCGGCCAGGTGCTTGCCGCAGGCGAGGGCCAGAACCCGGCCCGCCAGGCGCATGTCAAGGCCGGCCTGCCGATCGAAAGTGCCGCCTGGGGCATCAACCAGGTTTGCGGCTCGGGCCTGCGCGCGGTGGCGCTGGGGGCCCAGCACATCCAGCTGGGCGATGCCGCCATCGTCGCCGCCGGCGGGCAGGAAAACATGAGCCTCAGCCCCCACGTGGCGCATCTGCGCGCCGGTCACAAGATGGGCGATATGAAATTCATCGATTCGATGATCCGTGACGGGCTGTGGGATGCCTTCAACGGCTACCACATGGGCCAGACCGCCGAGAACGTGGCCGAGAAATGGCAGATCAGCCGCGAGATGCAGGACGAATTCGCCCTCGCCAGCCAGAACAAGGCCGAAGCCGCACAGAAGGCCGGCAAGTTCGACGAAGAGATCACCCCCGTCACCGTGAAGACCCGCAAGGGGGACATCGTCGTCGACAAGGATGAATATATCCGCCACGGCGCCACGCTGGAGAGCATCCAGAAGTTGCGCCCGGCCTTCGTCAAGGACGGCACCGTGACCGCGGCCAACGCCTCGGGCATCAATGACGGCGCCGCCGGCGTGCTGCTGATGAGCGCCGAAGAGGCCGAACGGCGCGGGATCGAACCGCTCGCGCGCATCGCTTCCTATGCCACCGTCGGGCTCGACCCGGCAATCATGGGCGTTGGGCCGGTGGGGGCCAGCCGCAAGGCCCTGAAAAAGGCCGGCTGGAAGGTCGAAGACCTTGACCTGGTGGAAGCCAACGAGGCCTTCGCCGCCCAGGCCTGCGCCGTCAACAAGGACATGGGCTGGGATCCGGAAATCGTGAACGTCAACGGCGGCGCCATCGCCATCGGCCATCCGATCGGCGCCTCGGGCGCGCGCATTCTCAACACGCTGCTGTTCGAGATGAAGCGCCGCGATGCGAAGAAGGGCCTTGCCACGCTGTGCATCGGCGGCGGCATGGGGGTGGCCATGTGTGTGGAACGCCCCTGACGCCCCTTCCGCGAACTTTGGCATTGCGCAACTTTATTGCGCAATGCTACCTTGATTTCGAATAAAAATTTCCTGCCAGAACGGAGTTTGAAATGCCCCGAATCGCACTTGTCACCGGCGGAACCCGCGGCATCGGTGCCGCCATCAGCACCGCCCTGAAAGACGCCGGCTATACCGTCGCCGCCAACTATGCCGGCAATGACGAGGCGGCGGCGAAATTCACCGAAAACACCGGCATCCCCGCCTATAAGTGGTCGGTGGCCGAGTATGACGCCTGCGTCGAGGGGATTGCCAGGGTCGAGGCCGATCTGGGCCCCATCGACGTGCTGGTCAACAACGCCGGCATCACACGCGACGCCATGTTCCACAAGATGACCCCGCAACAGTGGAAAGAGGTGATCGACACCAACCTGACCGGCCTGTTCAACATGACACATCCGATCTGGCCGGGCATGCGCGAGCGCCGCTTCGGCCGGATCATCAACATCAGCTCGATCAACGGCCAGAAGGGGCAGGCGGGGCAGGTGAACTATTCGTCCTCCAAGGCGGGCGATCTGGGCTTCACCAAGGCGCTGGCACAGGAGGGGGCGCGCGTGGGCATCACGGTGAACGCGATCTGCCCCGGCTATATCGGCACCGAGATGGTGCGGGCGATTGACGAGAAGGTCCTGAAAGAGCGCATCCTGCCGCAGATCCCGGTGGGACGGCTGGGCGAACCCGATGAAATCGCCCGCTGCGTGGTGTTTCTGGCCGCAGACGACGCGGGGTTCATTACCGGCTCCACGATTTCGGCCAACGGCGGGCAATACTTCGTCTGAAGCCCGGCCATCGCCTCTGTCGCCGGCCCGGATGTTCCGGGCCGGTTTTTCATTGATGCCTGGCGCCGGACAGGTAAAAACCCTGAAATGACCCGCACCAAGGCCACCGCCATCGGATTTTCTGCCGTACTCTTGTGGGCACTGCTGGCGCTGCTGACGGTAGGCAGCGCGCCGGTTCCGCCTCTGCAACTCAATGCCATGGCCTTCGGGCTGGGCGGGCTGGTCGGGCTAGTCTGGACGCTGCGCAACCGCAGGTTCCATGTTCTGGTACAGGTAAAATGGCCCGTCCATGCCTTTGGAACGGCCGGGTTGTTCGGCTATCACTTCCTCTATTTTTCGGCCCTGCGGAGCGCGCCCCCGGCCGAGGCGGGGCTGATCGCCTACCTGTGGCCACTGCTGATCGTCCTGTTTTCCGGCATGCTGCCGGGCGAGCGTCTGCGCACGGGCCACGTGGCCGGAGCGTTCATTGCGCTGGCCGGGGCGGCCATGCTGTTTTCGGGTGGTATCTCGGGCTTTCAGGCGGAAAACCTGCCCGGATTTGCCTTTGCCGGAGCGGCCGCCCTGACCTGGGCAACATATTCGGTAGGCTCGCGCCGGCTGGGCCACGTGCCCACGGAAAGCGTGACGGTCTTCTGCCTGGCCACCGCAGCTCTGTCTCTGGCGACCCATCTGGCGCTGGAGGAAACCGCCTGGCCACAGGATGCAGCTGGCTGGGGGGCGATCGCAGCACTGGGGCTCGGGCCGGTGGGCCTGGCCTTCTACCTGTGGGACGTGGGCGTAAAGCGCGGAAACATCCAGCTTCTGGGTGTCGCTTCATACGCGGCACCCGTTCTGTCAACGCTTACCCTCGTCCTGGCGGGCATCACCCCGCCAAGCTGGTCACTGTTTCTGGCAGCCCTGCTGATCGCCGGCGGCGCCCTGCTGGCCGCACGGGCCAGCGGCGCCGGAGGCGGTGATCAGGCGTGAGCCAGCCTTTCTATCTCTTCCTTGAGCCGGAGTTTTTCTTTCTTGAGTTGCCTGATCTGGAGATCGTCGATTGATGGGCTTCTTTGGGCGGCCTCGACTTCTTCCGAGAGTATCTGATGTTTCCTGCGGAGTTCCTGCAGATGCGAACTCAGGCTCATGAGCGTGCTCCTCTCGATATGGTTCCTGTATCCCGATTGCAGCACAGAAAACCCTTATTGTCACGTTTGCGTCTTGCGCGTCGCATCGGGCGGGCCAGAAAAGACTGGCCTCATTGTTTTACGAAAGCCTTAATCAGACGATTTCAAGAGGCGCCGCTTCACGAAGAATTGCCTGCACTTCCCGGGTGTAGCTGTCTTCGTCCCGCTCGTGGCGGACCCCTTCATGCAGGACCAGCGGCGCCAGCAGGCGGAAGGCGGCCCGCCCACCCTTGCGCGCCTGCACGATGACCAGTTCTGCCGCGCGGCCGGTGCGCGGGGCCAGTGGTTTGACAGCCACCGAACCCAGCCGCCCATCCATCGCCGACAGAAGATCAGGCAGGCGCGCGGCGCGCTGGATCAGCGTCAGATATCCGCCGGGACGCAGGCGGCGGGTGGCGGCATCGACCCAGCCGGAAAGAGGCGTCTCTCCCGCCCGCCCGGTGGCGCGGCCGGCATCGGCCGCCGGGGTGCCGCGGGCCGGCTGGAAATAGGGCGGGTTGGCAAGGACATGGTCGAAGTCGCGGGCACGCAACTGGGGCGGCAGCGCGCCCAGATCGGCGGTGAACACGGCCAGATCCAGCCCGTTTTCGCCGGCGCTGCGCCGGGCCAGGGCGGCGTAATCTTCCTGCAGTTCCACCCCGTGCAGCGCCAGCCCCGGCACGCGTGCGCCCAGGCACATCAGGGCCACCCCCGCGCCGCAGCCCAGCTCCAGCACCGCCTGGCCGGGGCGCGCGGGCACCGCCGCGGCAAGCAGCACCGGATCCGCCCCGGCCCGGTAGCCCCGGCGTGGCTGGTACAGGCTCAGCCGCCCCCCAAGGAAACTGTCACGGCTCAGTTCTTCCTCCGGAAAGGCCACCGCTCAGCGCCCGAAGTCGATTTCATTGTCGCGCATCACCCTCTCGGCGCGCGCGTGATCCTCTTCGCGAACCATCAGCCGGCGCGGCAATATGCCAATGCTGCCCTCGAGCACGCTCATGTGGACGTCGACGGGAAAGCAGTCTATACCCTCGCCCTTGAGAAGGGCCGAGGCATAGGCGATCACCGTCGGGTCTGTCGTGCGAAGAAGCTCCTTCATGTTCCGAGACTTAAGGGCAGACCTCCGCGTTTGTCGAGACAGGTGACGAGACCGTGATGGGATTGGACAGCCCTTCCGTTAGGCCACACGAACGTCTGGCCGCATATCTCGAGGCCGAGATGGCCGCCGTCAACCGCCTGATCCGCAGCCGCATGGCATCGGAAAACGCCCCGCGCATCCCCGAAGTGACGGCACATCTGGTGGAGGCCGGTGGCAAGCGGCTGCGGCCCATGCTGACGCTCGCCACCGCACGGCTGTGCGGCTATGATGGCCCCTATCACATCCATCTCGCGGCAACGGTGGAGTTCATCCACACCGCCACCCTGCTGCATGACGACGTGGTTGACGAAAGCCACCAGCGCCGCGGCCGACCCACCGCCAACCTGCTGTGGGACAACAAGTCTTCGGTGCTGGTGGGCGATTACCTGTTCTCGCGCTCCTTCCAGCTGATGGTGGAAACCGGCAGCCTGCGGGTGCTCGACATCCTCGCCAACGCCTCGGCCACCATCGCCGAGGGCGAGGTGCTGCAGCTGACCGCCGCCCAGGACGTCACCACTACGGAAGCAACCTATCTCAAGGTGGTGCGCGGCAAGACGGCGGCCCTGTTCGCCGCCGCCACCGAGGTGGGCGGGGTGAT
>JALSGY010000072.1 GCA_026982515.1 Paracoccaceae bacterium | reverse complement strand
CGTGCGCTGCCTGTTCACCGCGCCCACCGCCTTCAGGGCCATCAAGCGCGAGGATCCCCAGGGCGAATTCGTCAGGAAATACGATCTCTCGGCGCTCAAGTCGCTGTTTCTTGCCGGCGAACGTGCCGACCCGGACACCATCGAATGGGCGCAGCAGATGCTGGGCGTGCCGGTGATCGACCACTGGTGGCAGACGGAAACCGGCTGGGCGATCGCCGCCAACCCACTGGGAATCGAGGAGCTGCCGGTGAAGCTGGGCAGCCCCTCGGTGCCGATGCCGGGCTATGACGTGCGCATCCTCGACGAGGGCGGCCACGAGCTGCCCGCCGGCGAGCTGGGCGCCATCGCGGTGAAACTGCCGCTGCCGCCGGGCACCCTGCCCACCCTGTGGAACGCCGAAGAGCGCTACCGCAAGGCCTATCTGGAACATTTCCCCGGCTATTACGAGACGGGCGACGCGGGCTACAGGGACGAGGACGGCTATCTCTACATCATGGCGCGCACCGATGACGTCATCAACGTGGCCGGTCACCGGCTGTCCACCGGCGCCATGGAGGAGGTGCTGGCCTCGCACCCGGATGTGGCGGAATGTGCGGTGATCGGGGTGAAGGACAGGCTCAAGGGGCAATTGCCGCTGGGGTTCCTGTGCCTCAACGCCGGATCGGGGCGCGACCATGCGGAAGTGGTCGCCGAATGCGTGCAGCTGGTGCGCACCAGGATCGGCCCCGTCGCCGCCTTCAAGCAGGCGGTGGTGGTGGAGCGTCTGCCCAAGACGCGCTCGGGCAAGATCCTGCGCGGCACCATGGCCCGGATCGCCGATGGGGAGCCCTTCAAGATGCCCGCCACGATCGACGATCCGGCCATTCTTGACGAGATCACCGAGGCGCTGAAGGCCTTGGGCTACCCTCATGCCGAATGAAACAAGATTCTCAAAATGCAAACGAATCTAGTAAAATCAGCCGCATAGGCTTGCCCAATCAAATCAAATGCGTAAGACCGAACAGTAACCCAGTGGTTGTTATCGGTGGTGAACTTGCGGCATTTGGTTGTCTCTATCCTGGACGCAGCTGCGCGGGCTTGGCCCGCGGATCGGAGGTGCCGTTATCGCCAGAAGGTTGACGCGGCCCGGCCCGGGCCATCCGCAGCCTTCCGCCGCCGCAACGGCGGGGTCTGACCTTGAAGCCGCTGCTCGTGATAGAGCCGTTGCCCGGCGCCCGGGAACGGTTGAAGCAAATCCTGCGTGACAACGGCTATGCAGTCGTCACCGCAGGCTCTGCGATAGAGGGGCAGGCAAGGTTTCTCAAGGCGGTCCCCGACGTGGTACTGCTCAATCTGCGGCTGCCGGATTCCGATGGCGTGGCCTTTCTGAAAACGCTCGCCGAACACCCGCACAAGCCGACGATCATCGCCCTTTCGCCTGACGTCTCGATCCCGCTCGCGGTCGAGGCGGTGCGCGCCGGAGCGTTCGAGTTCCTGATCGAGCCGGTCGAGGACAAGCTGCTGCTTGAGGCAGTAAAACGGGCGGTGGCCATCCACCGGCTGCGCACCGCGCCCTCTCTCGGCGCGGTGATGGAATCGGGGCACTTCCTGTTCGGCTCCAGCCGCCAGATCCGCGAGGTGGAAAAGCAGGTCCGTTCGCTGGCCGGCTCGGCGGCGCGGGTATTCATCACTGGGGAAATCTCCACCGGCAAGAGCCTGTGCGCCCGGGTGATCCACGAACACTCGGGCCGGCGCGGGCAGTTCGTCACGGTGAACTGCGTCTCGGATTCGACAGACGCACTGGAGGCAGAGCTGTTCGGCCGCCCCCCCGGCAAGGACGGCACAGGCGCAAGTTCGGGTGCGATCCTGGCCGCCAACGGCGGCACCCTGTTTCTCGACAATGTCTGCGAGCTGGATCCGAAACTGCAGGCCCGGCTGCTGCGATTCGTGGAAAATTCCGCGATCACCCTGCCGGGCACGTCTACGCCGCGTTCGGTGGATGTGCGGGTGATCTGCGCCACGACCCGCGACCCGCGCCGGGAGATCAGGGCCGGGCGGTTCCGCGAGGATCTGTTCTACCGGCTGAACGTCATTAGCATCCACATGCCGCCACTGCGCGAGCGGGGCAATGACGCGGTGGAGATCGCCGAAGCGCTGCTGCAGGAATTCGGCTCCGCCGAGAAGCGCCGCTTCAAGCGGCTGTCCCCCGAGGTTGCCAACCTGTTCAGCCATTTCCCCTGGCCCGGGAACCTACGCCAGCTGATAAACGTGATGCAGCATATCGTGGTGCTGCACGACGCCGAAGCGGTGACCCGCGACATGCTGCCCGGCGATCTTCTGGCCGGCGAATCGCACGGCTCGGGGGGCGCCGATCCGGATCTGAACCAGCTGCTGGAGGGCAAGACCCTGGCCGAGGTGGAACGGTTCGTCATCGAGGCCACCATCGCGCGCACCAAGGGCTCGGTAAGCAGGGCGGCGCAGATTCTGGGGGTCTCCCCCTCGACGCTCTACCGCAGGTTGGACGCCTGGAAGAAAAACTAGCCGCCAGCCCCGGCACGGGGGCCTTACACGAATTGCTCGGCCGTCAGCCGCTCTTCCAGCCCGTGGCCGGGGTCGAAGAGGATGCGGTGGGTGACCTTCGGCTCGCTGCGGATCTCCACCCAGACCACATCGCGCACCGAGCGGCTGTCGGCATCGGCCATTACCGGGCGTTTGCGAAATTCCAGCACGTCGAAACGCACCACCGCCGTTTTCGGAAGCAGCGCCCCGCGCCAGCGCCGCGGCCGGAAGGCGGCCATGGCCGTCAGCGCCAGCACGTCCGAGCCGATCGGCAGGATCGGCCCGTGGGCGGAGAGGTTGTAGGCGGTGGATCCGGCCGGCGTGCACACCAGCGCCCCGTCGCAGACCAGCTCGTCCATGCGCAGCTTGCCGTCCACGGTGATTCGCAGCTTGGCCGCCTGGGGGCCGGCGCGCAGCAGTGAAACCTCGTTGATCGCCAGCGCCCGGTGGATCGAGCCATCGGCGCATTCGGCCACCATGGCCAGCGGGTTGATCTTCTCCTCCTCGGCCTCCTCGAGGCGCTCCGGCAGATCGTCCTCGTGAAACTCGTTCATCAGAAAGCCGATGGTGCCGCAGTTCATGCCATAGACGGGCGTATCGAGATGCATGGTGTTGTGCAGCGTCTGCAGCATGAACCCGTCGCCGCCCAGCGCCACAATCACGTCGGCCTCTTCCAGCGGCACGTTGCCATAGCGTGCCTCGAGCCGCTTGAGCGCCTCCTGCGCCTGCGGCACCTCGCTTGCCACGAATGCGATTTTCCTGTCCTGCGCCATTGCGGCCCTTTCCGATCAAGCATCAACCACAGCGATAACAAACCATGGCCCGGGAATCACGCCGCTATTTCAGGCCTTTTGCCCAGCTGGGCGCGTTTCCTCCCTGCCGCGTCGTTTTCCCAGTTTTTCATGGCGGGAATTCCGGCTAAACACCGCGCAACCCCAAACCATGCGAGGCCAAGATGACTGCAGCCCATGATGCCGGATTTTTCACCGAACCCCTGTCCAGCCGCGACCCCGATCTGTTCGGCGCGATCGAGAAGGAGCTTGAACGCCAGAACAACGAGATCGAGCTGATCGCCTCTGAAAACATCGTCAGCCGGGCGGTGATGCAGGCCCAGGGCTCGGTGATGACCAACAAATATGCCGAGGGCTATCCGGGCCGGCGCTACTATGGCGGCTGCGAATATGTGGATATCGCGGAGAACCTGGCGATCGAGCGGGCGAAACAGCTGTTCGGCTGCGAATTCGTCAACGTCCAGCCCCATTCCGGCAGCCAGGCCAACCAGGGGGTGTTCACCGCGCTGCTCAAACCCGGCGACACGATCCTGGGGATGAACCTGGCCTCGGGCGGTCATCTGACCCATGGCGCGCCGCCCAACCAGTCTGGCAAGTGGTTCAACGCGGTGCAATACGGGGTGCGCAAGCAGGACAACCTGATCGACTACGATCAGGTGGCCGCGCTGACCGAAGAGCACCGCCCCAGGCTGATCATCGCCGGTGGCTCGGCCATCCCTCGCCAGATCGATTTCGCCCGTTTCCGCGAGGTCGCCGACAGCGTCGGGGCGTATCTGCTGGTGGACATGGCGCATTTCGCCGGGCTGGTGGCCGGCGGCCAGCACCCCTCGCCCTTTCCGCACGCCCATGTGGCCACCACCACCACCCATAAAACCCTGCGCGGCCCGCGCGGCGGGATGATCCTGACCAATGACGAAACCATCGCCAAGAAGGTGAATTCGGCCATCTTCCCCGGCATCCAGGGCGGCCCGCTGATGCATGTGATCGCCGCCAAGGCGGTGGCCTTCGGCGAGGCGCTCGAGCCCTCGTTCCGCGACTATGCGGCGCAGGTGGTGAAGAACGCCCAGGCCCTGGCGGACCAGCTGATGAAGGGCGGTCTGGATATCGTGACGGGTGGCACCGACACCCATGTGCTGCTGGTGGATCTGCGCCCCAAGGGGGTGAAGGGCAACGCCACCGAAAAGGCGCTGGGGCGCGCCAACATCACCTGCAACAAGAACGGCATCCCGTTCGACCCGGAAAAGCCCACGGTCACCTCGGGCGTGCGGCTGGGCTCTCCGGCGGGAACCACCCGCGGTTTCGGCGAGGCCGAGTTCCGGCAGATCGCGGACTGGATCGTCGAGGTGGTGGACGGGCTGGCAGCCCACGGCGAAGAGGGCAACGCCCAGGTCGAGGCCGCGGTCAAGGCGAAGGTGCAGGCCCTGTGCGCGCGCTTCCCGATCTACCCCGGGGCATAGGCCCGGCCCTGCGCCTCACAGCAGGCCGCGCCAGCGCAGGACGGCGACAAGCAGCGCCGCCACCACCAGCAGGTTGAAGGCGTTGACGGTCAGCAGCGACAGGGCAGCGTCCTTGCGGCGCTGCCACTTGTCGAGCCCGTCGAGATGGGACTCGACCGCCCGGAAGGCGGCCTCGAGGCGCGCGGGGTCGTTCCTCCGGGCCAGCTGCGGGTTGCCTTGCAGCCGGACGGCCTCGGCAAGCAGATCGACCTCGCGGCGGATATGCCGTGGCAGCCGGCGCCGGGCCCGGCGCAGCCGCGCCTCGAGCCCCCTGCCCCCGACACCCAGCTTGCGGTGAAGAAGATCCGCAAGGCGTCTTGCCCTTTGCTCGCAAATCATCGCACGATCCGTCCGCTCGTCTGCAGCCCGCATTTTCTAGGGCATGTCGCGCCGGATTGGAACCGTTCGCCGCCCCACGGGAGCTGGGCAACCGGCAGGGAGGCGCGTGCCTGCCCCGCCCACCGGCAGGCGA
>JALSGY010000071.1 GCA_026982515.1 Paracoccaceae bacterium | reverse complement strand
CGACCGCGAAGCCCTGGTCGACCGCGCCCGGCGCCTCAGCTATGGCGAGATGTATGCCCGTGTCAGCCGCCTGGCCTCGGCGCTGCGCGCGCGCGGCATTCGCCCCGGCGATGTGGTCGCCACCCTGATGCCCAACATCCTGGCCCATGTCGAAGCCAGCTGGGCCATCCCGGCAGCCGGGGCGGTGCTCAACACCATCAACATCCGTCTCGATACCGACACGGTGGCCTATATCTTTGCCCATGGCGAGGCGCGCGCGGTGCTGGTCGACAGCGCCTTCCTGCCGCTGGCCGAAGCCGCGATTGGCGCGATGGAGGGCGAGGGCCCCGAGATCATCGAGGTGGCCGACCCCCAGGCAGGCTTTCCCGCCAGCGGCCGGCACCCGGAATACGAGGATCTGCTGGATGAGGGCGATCCGCAATTCGACTGGGAAATGCCGGCCGACGAATGGGAGAGCCTGGCGCTCAACTACACTTCCGGCACCACCGGGCGGCCCAAGGGCGTGGTCTATCACCACCGCGGCGCCTATCTGATGACAATGGGCACGGCGGTTTCTTGGCACATGCCCAACTTTGCCCGCTACCTGACCATCGTGCCGCTGTTTCACTGCAACAACTGGAACCATGTCTGGATGATACCGATGATCGGCGGCACCATGATCTGCTGCCGCGACATCACCGCGCGGGCCATCTATGGCGCCATTGCCGACGAGCGCGTGACCCATTTCGGCGGCGCACCGATCGTGCTCAACATGCTGATCCATGCCGACGACGAAGACCGCCGCGACTTCGACCACATCGTCAACGTCTTTACCGCCGGCGCGCCGCCGCCCGCCGCCACCCTCAAGGCGATCGAGCCGCTGGGCTTCAACGTCACGCAGGTTTACGGGCTGACCGAGACCTACGGCCACGTCACCGAATGTATCTGGCAGGGCGGCGAATGGGACGACCTGCCAGAAGAGGAACGCTATGCCATCAAGGCCCGCACCGGGGTCGCCATGCCGATGATGGAGGACATCACGGTGATGGACCCCGCCACCATGACCCAGATTCCCATGGATGGGCAGAGCACCGGCGAAATCATGATCCGCGGCAATCCGGTGATGAAGGGCTACCTGAAGAACCCCGAAGCCACCGCCGAAGCCTTTGCCGGCGGCTATTTCCACTCGGGTGACATCGCCGTGCAACACCCTGACGGCTATATCCAGATCACCGACCGGGCCAAGGACATCATCATCTCAGGGGGCGAAAATGTCTCGTCGGTCGAGGTCGAGGGCGTGCTGATGCACCACCCGGCAGTGCTGCTCTGTGCAGTAGTGGCCAAGCCCGACGAGAAATGGGGCGAAGTGCCCTGCGCCTTTGTCGAACTCAAGGAAGGGGCGAAGGTGGACGCGGCCGAGCTGATCGCCTTCGCGCGCGAGCGCCTGGCCGGCTTCAAGACCCCCAAACAGGTGGTGTTCCAGGAGCTGCCCAAGACCTCGACCGGCAAGATCCAGAAATTCGCCCTGCGCGAAGCGGCGAGAAAACTGTAGCCGGCGCCCGATTGTCGCGCGCCGGCAAATAGGCTAGGCTTGCGCCAAACAAACCGAGCAGACCCGATGACAGCCCTGAAGAAATATGAGCGGCTGGAAAGTCCCGGCCTGTGGCGTGCTGACGCCACTTCCCAACGGCGCGATGTGGTCGTGGCGATGGGCGAGGCGACCCTGACCATTTCCGACGCCAACGACACCGCGCTGGCGCATTGGTCGCTGCCGGCAATCCGGCGGCGCAATCCGGGCCAGCGCCCGGCCATCTACAGCCCCGGCACCGACAGCAGCGAAGAGCTCGAGCTTGACGACGACGTCTTGATCGGGGCGCTGGAAAAATTGCACGCGGTGATCAACAAGCGCAGACCCCACAAGGGGCGCCTGCGCCAAGTGCTGAGCCTGGGCGCGCTGGCCGTTCTTGGCGCCGGCGCCATTTTCTGGCTGCCCGGCGCATTGGTCTCCTACACCGTCAATGTGGTGCCCGAGGCCAGCCGGATGGCCCTTGGCGAGCGCATCAGCACCAATATCCACCGGATCGCCGGTCGGCGTTGCCGCGAACCGCTCGGGCTGGCGGCGCTAGAGCGGCTGGGCCGGAACCTGCTGGGAGAGGGCGCACCGCGCATGGAGGTGCTGACCAACCTGCCGCGCCCGGCGCTGCACCTGCCGGGTGGGGTGATCCTGCTTGACCGCGCGGTAATCGAGGGCAGCGACAGCCCCTTTGCCATTGCCGGCTTCATCCTTGCCGAAGACGAAAACGCCCGCCTGAACGACCCGCTCCTGGCGCTGCTGGAAAGCGCCGGGCTGTTTGCAACCCTGAAATTGCTGACCACCGGCAGTATGGATGATGCGACGCTGCAACGCTTCAGCGAGCAAGTGCTGATCGCCGATCACCCGCCGCTGCCCGCCGCGCAATTGCTGGCACGATTCAAGGATGCCGGCCAGCCCGCCAGCCCCTATGCCTATGCGCTGGACCCAACCGGCGAAAGCACCCTCGCCCTGATCGAGGCCGACCCGGTGCCGCTCGCCACCGCCCAGCCGCCGATCAGCGATGGTGACTGGGTGTCGCTCCAGGGTATCTGCGCCGAGTAACCCCGGCGCGCCTCTCCGCTTCAGGAGCCCGAGGCGGTACGGATCTGCGACGCGCTGGGCATGTTGGGATAGCGCAGGCCCGGAAACAGCGCCGTGACATTGCGCCCGGTGCTTATGTCATACAACTCCCGCGGTACGGTCCGGGACCAGATCAGGTCCATCTGCGCATTGCCCGCATTTGTCCGCGGGCCGCGATTGGGGTTGAGGCGGTCATCCTCCCAGGCAACGCGATAGCCCGCCGGCGGCGCCACGTTGCGCGTGGTTGCTGCCGGGGCGGTAATGATCCGGGTGGTGCTGGTGGCAACAGAAGCCGCATTGCGCGGCACGGCCGGGATGGCCTGCGGGCCACAACGCACCCCGGATGTGCCGGTATAGGCGGCAGAAACACCGCTGCGATCCGGGCAGGCGCTGCGCGACGCGGCGCTGCCGGTGGTGCGCACGGTTCCGGTGGTCTCATCGGTGATGGTCACGCTGACACCAGCAGGCAGGCGCAGATTGGCCACCTGAACCGGGGCCTGCAGCGGCGGGTTGACGATGACCTTGACGCGCTCACCGCTGGAATAGCGCACGATATAGGATTTGGTGCCGACCTGCCCGGCCTCGCAACGCAAGATCACGTTGATGCCATCCTTGCGCACCTGCTTGTTGGCCCCACCTGAAGGGCAGGTCAGGGTGACGGTGCGGCTGATTGCGGTGCTGGGCGCCGGACTGGTAGCCGGGGCCGGCCTGGGCGCGGGCATGGTTGCCGGCGCGGCAATGGAAACGGCAGCAGGCGCAGGGCTGGGTGTCGGCGCCGGGGCAGGCGCCGCTTCTGCCATGCTTGGCGCCGGCGTGCTTGGCGCCAGCGAAGGCCGGGCGCCACAGACAACCTCACGCGCACGCGTCACCTGCGGCACCCATGTGACATTGCCGCCATAGCCGGCGCGGATATAGACGCAGCCGCGACTGTCCACATAGGTCGAGGCCGTGTAACTGGATGGCGGATATTCCGCAGGCTGCGCCCCCTCGACCAGGCTCAGCGCCTGTGCCGCGCTGGTTGAGAATGCAAAGGACAATGCCAAAACGGCAGCTTTGGTAAATACTCTCATGTCGTGCCCCCACACGAATTATGTCAGGGGCCAGACTGCCTCAAAGCCGCGATTTAGTAAAGCCCAGCCGTGACTTATATGCACCTCATCCGCATGCGGCCCGCTATTTGGTGCCAAACATGCGGTCTCCGGCATCGCCCAGGCCGGGCACGATATAGCCCTGCTCGTTAAGGCGCTCATCCAGCGCGGCGGTGATGATCGGCACATCCGGGTGCGCCTCGCCCATCCGCGCCACCCCTTCGGGGGCGGCCAAAAGGCAAAGGAACCTGATATTTTTCGCCCCTGCCCCCTTGAGCAGGTCAATCGCCGCCACCGAGGAATTGCCGGTCGCCAGCATCGGATCGACGGCGATCACCAGCCGATCTTCCAGCGCATCGGGCACCTTGAAGTAATACTGAACCGGCTGCAGGGTCTTTTCATCGCGATAGAGGCCGACAAAGCCCACCCGCGCCGAGGGAATCAGCTCAAGCACCCCATCGAGCAGCCCGTTACCCGCGCGCAGGATCGACACCAGGGCCATCTTCTTGCCCGCCAGCACCGGCGCATCCATTTCCTTGAGCGGCGTTTCAATGCGCTTGGTGGTCATCGGCAGCTCGCGCGTCACCTCATAGGCCAGCAACATGCTGATTTCGCGCAGGAGCTGGCGAAACACCGCCGTCGAAGTCTCCTTTTCACGCATCAGGCTCAGCTTGTGCTGCACCAGCGGATGCTTGACGATGGTCAGGTGGTCATACATGGGAATTCTCCAGCTTGGTCATCACCCGCGCCCGGGTGGTTTCATCACAAAAGGCGGCCTGGGCGGCGACACGGTTGAGGGCAGCGAAATCCTCAGCCCCCCAGTCGAAGGTCGCCGCCAGATCGTCATATTCCTTGCTCATGTCGGTCAGGAAAAACGGCGGATCGTCGGTGGAAATGGTCACTTTCACCCCCGCCTCGCGCAGCGCGCGGATCGGGTGGTCGGCCAGGCTCTCATAAACGCCAAGGGTGACGTTGGAGCCGGGGCAGACCTCAAGCACCACCCCCTCGCACGCCAGGCGCTCGACCAGGGCGGCATCTTCGCTGGCACGCACGCCATGACCAATGCGCGCCACCCGCAGATGGTCCAGCGCCGCCGCGACCTCTTCGGGCCCCTTCCACTCGCCCGCATGTGCGGTCAGGCCCAGGCCCGCCTCGCGCGCCATGTCGAACGCATAGGCAAAATCGGCCAGTTCGCCGGCATTTTCATCGCCGCCAATGCCAAAGCCGGTGATGAAATCCCCTGCGCTCTCCTGAGCACAAAGCGCAGTTTCGCGCGCCTTCTGGGCACCGAAATGGCGGATCGGCGTGACCACGCCGCGCAGGATGATGCCATGGCGCGCCTCGGCGGCCTGCGCCGCCTCGCGCATCGCCGCCACATATTCCAGCCAGGCCACGACATCGCGCCCACCGCAGAAATCCGGGCTCAGAAAGGCCTCACTATAGACCACCCCATGGGCCGCGCTTTCCTCGAGCACCGCACCGACCAGACGGGCGAAATCCTCGGGCCCCTGCAGCACCGAGGTCGCCGCCTCGTAAATGTCGAGAAAATGCACGAAGTCGCGATATTCATAGCCGCCGGACGCG
>JALSGY010000070.1 GCA_026982515.1 Paracoccaceae bacterium | reverse complement strand
GTTATGCCCAGGCCGAGGCCGCCTGCCAGGCCGCCGTCGCCTACGCGAAGGAGCGTCTGCAGGGCCGCGCGGTGACCGGGGCGAAGAATCCCGACGGCCCGGCCGACCCGATCATCGTTCACCCCGATGTGCGCCGCGCGCTGATGGATCAGAAGAGCTTTGTCGAGGGTGCGCGTGCCTTTACCTTCTGGGGGGCCAGCCTGATCGACAGGGCCCGGCGCGCGGGCGATGCCGATGCCGAGGGGCTGATCTCGCTCATGACCCCGGTGATCAAGGGCTTTCTCACCGACAAGGGGTTCGAATCCACCGTGCAGGCGCAGCAGGTGTTCGGCGGGCACGGCTACATCGAGGAACAGGGCATGAGCCAGTTCGTCCGCGATGCCCGCATCACCATGATCTACGAAGGGGCGAACGGCATCCAGGCGCTCGATCTGGTGGGCCGCAAGCTGGGGCTGAATGGCGGCAGGCACGTCATGGCCTTCTTCGAGATGGTCAAGCAGTTCATCAAGGAAAACGAGGGCAACGAGGCGCTGAAGGGCGAATTCCTCGATCCGCTGAAGGCCGCCTCGAAGGATCTTCAGGCAGCCGGCATGTTCTTCATGCAGCACGGGATGAAGAACCCCGATGCGGCGCTGGCGGGTTCGTATGACTTCATGCACCTGTTCGGCCATGTCTGCCTGGGGCTGATGTGGGCGCGCATGGCCCGCGAGGCCCGGGCCGCCCTCGATGCCGGCACCGGCGATGGCGCCTTCTACGAGGCCAAGCTGGCCACCGGGCGCTACTACATGGCCCGCCACCTGCCGGCCACCGCGCTGCATCTGCGGCGCATCGAAAGCGGTGCCGACCCGGTGATGGCGCTGGATGCGGAGGCGTTCTGAGACGAGGCGCGAACAGACAGGAGAGAGAGATGCCCAGACGCTTCCGCCTGACCCGCCGCTTTCCCGTCGCGATGACGGAAGACGGCTATCGGCGCCTGCGTGCCTTCGCCCGCGAGGCGGGGCTGGACGAGGGCGAGGCGCTTTCCTTCCTGTTCGAGAACTTTTCCAGCGTGATCGATCACGACAAGCTAGCGCACCGGTTGCGGCTGTTCAATTCGGAGCTGGAAGCGCGCAAGCGCTGAGCACACGGGGGGGGAGATGGAAAGCAGGTGGATGACCGACGAGCACCGGATGCTCGCGGAGATGACGGCGAAGTTCATCAACGAGGAATGGCGCCCGCATTTCGAGCGCTGGCGCAGACAGGGCCAGATGGACATCGAAACCTGGGCACAGGCGGGCGAGCTGGGCCTGCTGTGCCCCTCGATCCCCGAGGAATACGGCGGTGCGGGGGGCGATTTCGGCCACGAGGCGGTGATCCTGATGGAGGCCACCCGCGCCAACCTGGCCAGCTGGGGCCATGGCATCCACTCGGGCATCGTGGCCCATTACATCCTCGCCTACGGTACCGAAGAGCAGAAGAAGCGGTGGCTGCCGAAGATGGTCACCGGCGAACTCATCGGCGCCCTGGCCATGACCGAGCCCTCCGGCGGCTCCGATCTTCAGGCCCTGAAGACCCGCGCCCTGCGCGAGGGCGGCTCCTACCGCCTGAGCGGCCAGAAGACCTTCATCACCAACGGCCAGCATGCCAACCTGATCATCGTCGCCGCCAAGACCGATCCGAAGGAGGGCGCGAAGGGCATCTCGCTGATGGTGGTCGAAACCGAAGGCGCGGAGGGCTTTACCCGCGGCCGGAACCTTGAAAAGATCGGCTGTCACGCGGCCGATACCTCGGAGCTGTTCTTCGACAACGTGGAAATCCCGCCCGAGAACCTTCTGGGCGGCGCCGAGGGGCAGGGCTTTGCCCAGATGATGCAGCAGCTGCCGCAGGAACGGCTGATCATCGGCTGCGGCGCGGTGGGGGCGATGGAGGGTGCCCTGGAACGCACCATCGCCTACTGCAAGCAGCGCGAAGCCTTCGGCGGACCGATCATCCGGTTCCAGAACACCCGCTTCAAGCTGGCAGAATGCAAGACGAAAACCGCCGTCGCCCGCGCCTTCCTCGACGAGTGCATCGCCGAGCACCTGGAGGGCCGGCTTGCCGTGGATAAGGCGGCCATGGCCAAGTACTGGCTCACCGACACCCAGGGAGAGGTACTGGACGAATGCGTGCAGCTGCATGGCGGCTACGGCTACATGGCCGAATACGACGTGGCGGAAATGTGGACGGACGCCCGCGTTCAGCGCATCTATGGCGGCACGAACGAGATCATGAAGGAACTGATCGCACGATCGCTGTGAGGAGAATACCTTGAGTTTCACACGGGCCGATGGGGCGGAGCGCCTCCGGCGGGAGTATTTGCGGCAAGATGAAGGGGGCGCGTCCGCCCCGCCCCGCCATGCTGCCCGGATACCGAAGCTGGCGGAGCGGGGCTTCACCTTGCACGCCCATCGGCTCTCCAGCCTGTTGCGCGGCGGGGATGATCGCGCGGCAGGCTTAACAAATCGCAAAGAAGCGGATGCCCCTGCTTCATCTTGCTTCAAGTACTCCGCGGGGGTGCGGGGGCGCGAAGCCCCCGCCGCGGTCAGCCAGGGAGACGAAGGATGACGATCAAGCTCTACTGCTTCGGTGAAAGCGGCAATGCCTACAAGGCGGCGATCACGCTGGAGCTTTCCGGCCTCGAATGGGAGCCGGTCTTCGTCGATTTCTTCAACGGCGAGACCCGCACCCCCGAGTTTCTCGAACTCAACGAGATGGGCGAGGTGCCGGTGATGATCGACGGCAAGCTCAAGCTCAGCCAGTCCGGCGTGATCCAGGATTACGTCAGTTCCAAGTCGGGAAAGCTGGGCGGCCAGAGCGCCGACGAGCGGCGCGAGATCCTGCGCTGGATGTTCTGGGACAATCACAAGATGTCCGGTCAGGCCGGTTCGCTGCGCTTCATGATGAATTTCCTGCCCGAGGAGAAGCGCCCCCAGCAGGCGATCAGGTGGCTCAACGGCCGGGTGCAGGCCGCCCTGGGCACGCTGGAACGCGCCCTGACCGGCAGGGACTACCTCGTCGGTGGCCGGCTCACCCTCGCTGATCTGGCCTGCTGCGGATACCTCTACTACCCTGAACCCTTCGGTTTCGAGCGCAGCGAGTGGCCCAATATCGACGCCTGGCTGACCCGTATCAGCGAAACGCCCGGCTGGAAACACCCCTATGATCTGATGCCCGGCTCGCCCGCCGACCGGGCCTGAAGGAGGAACGAGAAATGACCGAAGCCTATATCTACGATGCCGTGCGCACCCCGCGCGGCAAGGGCCGCAAGGACGGATCCCTGCACGAAGTCACCAGCCTGCGCCTGAGCGCCCAGGTGCTCGATGCCCTCAAGGAGCGCAACCATCTTGACGGCCATGCCGTGGAGGACGTGATCTGGGGCAATGTCACCCAGGTGGGCGAGCAGGGCGGTTGCCTGGCGCGTTCTGCGGTGCTGGCCTCCGGCCTCGACGAATCGATCCCCGGCCTGTCCATCAACCGGTTCTGCGCCTCGGGAATGGAGGCGGTGAACCTTGCCGCCAATCAGGTGCGCGGCGGGGCGGGCGAGGCCTATATCGCCGGCGGTGTCGAAATGATGGGCCGGGTGCCCATGGGCAGCGACGGGGCGGCCATCGCGGTGGATCCCTCGCTGGCGATGAAGGTCTATTTCGTGCCCCAGGGTATTTCGGCCGATCTGATCGCCACCGAATACGGCTTTACCCGCGAACAGGTGGATGCCCTGGCGGTGGAAAGCCAGCGCCGGGCCAAGGCCGCCTGGGATGACGGTCGTTTCGCCCGCTCGATCATCACCGTGCGAGACATCAACGGCCTGCCGATCCTGGAGCATGACGAGCACATGCGCCCCGAGACCGACATGCAGTCGCTGGGCGCGCTCAAGCCCTCGTTCAAGGAAATGGGAGAGGTGATGCCCGGCTTCGACCAGGTGGCGATCCTGAAATACCCGCATCTGGAGAAGATCGAGCATGTGCACCACGCCGGCAACTCCTCGGGTATCGTGGATGGCGCCGCCGGTGTGCTGGTGGGCTCCAAGGCCTTCGGCGAGAAATACGGGCTGAAGCCGCGCGCCCGCATCCGCGCCACCGCCAAGATCGGCACCGACCCCACCATCATGCTGACCGGCCCGGTGCCGGTGACGCAGAAGATCCTGGCCGAAAGCGGGATGAACATCTCCGACATCGACCTGTTCGAGGTCAACGAGGCCTTCGCCGCCGTCGTCCTGCGTTTCCAGCAGGCCTTCGACGTGGATCCGGGGATCGTCAACGTCAATGGGGGCTCCATCGCCATGGGTCATCCGCTGGGGGCGACCGGGGCGATCATCATCGGCACGCTGCTTGATGAGCTGGAGCGCTCGGACAAGGAGGTGGGGCTGGCCACGCTGTGCATCGCCTCGGGGATGGGGGCTGCCACCATCATCGAGAGGGTATGATGGCGAAGCTGGATCTTGGGAAAATCCCGCGCCGTGGCGGTTCGATCTATCCGGGCAAGCTGGCCGAGGCGGTCCGGGGGCGTTCCATCCAGCGGCTCGGCGATGCCGGCGGTCTGTCGCAGTTCGGCGTCAATCTGGTGCGTCTGGAGCCGGGCGGGCTGTCGTCTCTGCGCCACTGGCACGAGAAGCAGGACGAGTTCGTGATGGTGACCGAAGGTATCTGCACCCTGATCGACGATACCGGAGAGCACCGGATGGAGCCAGGCGATTGTGCCGCCTTTCCGGCCGGGCAAACCAACGGCCATCATCTGAGAAACGATACCGACGCGCCGGCGACCTTCCTGGTGGTCGGCGCGCGCACCGAAACCGAAATCGCCCATTACAGCGACATCGACATGATGGTGACCATCGATGCCAATGGCACCAGGTTCACACGCAAGGACGGCAGCCCGCTGGCGGCTGACCAGATCGGAGAGACGGAACAATGACCGATTTCACAATGACCAAGGGCGACGACGGCGTCGCCATCATCACCTGGGACGTGCCCGGCAAATCCATGAACGTGATGAGCGAGGAGGGCTTTGCCGAGCTTGAGGGCCTTCTTGACGAGGCGCTGGGCGACGATGCGGTGAAGGGCATCGTCATCACCTCGGGCAAGGACAGTTTCGCGGGGGGGATGGATCTCAACATCATCGCCCGGATGCGTGACGAGGCAGGCGACGAGCCGGCCCGGGGCCTGTTCGAGGGGGTGATGAAGATTCACGGCATCCTGCGCAAGATCGAACGCGCCGGCATGGACCCCAAGACGAACAAGGGCGGCAAGCCGATTGCCGCGGCGCTGCCTGGCACGGCGCTGGGCATCGGGCTGGAGA
>JALSGY010000069.1 GCA_026982515.1 Paracoccaceae bacterium | reverse complement strand
GAGTGGCGGATCGACGGGGAAGGGCTGCGCGCGGCCACGGAGGCGCGGAAGGTGGCGATCCTCAATGATCTGCAGGCCCAGGGCCATGCGCTGGGGCATGTGGACGAGGGGATGATCGCCCCGGTTCTGGAACAGGGTCCCGAGGTGCTGCCGGCGCGGTCCACCCGTCTGGTGATCGGCATCGGCACCGGCTTCAACTCGGCCGCCGTGCACGAGGCCGCCGGCGGCCGCCATGTGGTGCCTTCCGAATCCGGCCATGCCGGCCTGCCGGTGCAGGGCGAGGCGGACCTGGCCCTGGCGCAATGGCTGCGCGCGCGCCACGGCTTTGCCGCCGTCGAGGATGTGCTCTCGGGGCGCGGACTGGAGCGGCTGCACCTGTGGCTGGGACAGCGCGCCGGGGGTGGGCCGGCGCTTTCGGCCGCCGAGATCGTGCGCGCGGCCGGCACGGACGAGGCGGCCAGCGAAACCCTGCGCCATTTCGCGCGCATGCTGGGGACGGTAGCGGGCGATCTGGCGCTGATCCACCTGCCCTTCGGCGGCATCTACCTGGCCGGCGGCGTGGCGCGCGCGGTGGCTCCGCATCTGAATGCCTCCGGCTTTGCCGAGGCGTTCCGCGACAAGGGGCGGTTTTCCGGCTTCATGCGGAATTTTCCGGTGTTCGTGATCGAGGACGACTACGCCGCCCTGACCGGCTGCGCCCGCCATCTGACCGCCCTGCCCTGAAATTCACCCGACATTAACCCCGATACGTCAGGCTTGCCCCGGCCCGTCCCGGGCTTGCAGGAGTGCGGATGGCGCTGCGCAAGGATTTACGCATCCTGGTCGTGGATGACATGGCGATCAGCCGGCAGCTGCTGGTGCAGATGCTCGAACAGATCGGCATCGGCCTTGTCACGACTGCCCGAGATGCCGGGGAGGCCCTGGCCATGTTGCACACCGATCCGGCGGATCTGGTGATCTGCGATCTCAACATGCCGGGGATGGACGGGCTGGCACTGCTGCGCCGGCTGCGCGCCGACCGGCGGTTCTGTCGCATCGGCTTCATCCTGACCAGCGGCGAGGACAGCGCGGAGCGCATTGCCGAGGCCTGGCACGAGGGGCTGGACCGCTTTCTGCCCAAACCCTTCGACATGCAGCGGCTGGTGGTCTGCCTGGAGGCGCTCTCGGGCCGGATCTGAACCGGGGCTGCAGGCCGCGCGGCCGCGCGGCCTATTGCCGTTGCCGCCCCGGCATAGTAACCGATGCAAAGACTCGGGAATTATTCAGCGGGAATCCCTCATGAGCAACGCCACCCTCAACGCCGTGCGCAAGGCCCTTTCCACCATCACCGATCCGGCCGACGGCAAGGATATCGTCTCGTCCGGCATGGTGCGGGCGCTCAGCGTGGAGGACGGCAAGGTGCGTTTCGTGCTCGAGGTTGATCCTGCCCGCGGGCGCGAGCTCGAGCCGCTGCGCAAGGCCGCCGAGGAGGCGGCGAAAGCGGTGCCGGGGGTGGAAAGCGTCTCGGCGGTGATGACGGCCCATGCGGGAGCGCCGGCAAGACCCGCGCCCGCCGCCCCCCCGCCCGATCTGAAGGCCGGCCAATCGGCCCCGCCGCGCCGCCCCGCCCCGCAGCCGGTGCGCCTGCCCGGGGTGGACCGGGTGATCGCGGTGGCCTCGGGCAAGGGGGGCGTGGGCAAGTCCACCGTGGCCGCCAATCTGGCCGCGGCGCTGGCCGGGCGCGGGCTGCGGGTGGGCCTGCTGGACGCCGACATCTACGGCCCCAGCCAGCCGCGCATGCTGGGGGTTTCAGGCCGCCCCCAGAGCCCCGACGGCAAGCTGATGATCCCGCCGCAGGCGCACGGGATCACCGTCATGTCGCTGGGGCTGATGGTGGGGGAGACCCAGGCGGTGGCCTGGCGCGGGCCGATGCTGATGGGGGCGCTGCAGCAGATGCTGCTCAAGGTCGCGTGGGGCCGGCTCGACGTGCTGCTGGTGGATCTGCCGCCGGGCACCGGCGACGTGCCGATGACCCTTGCCCAGAAGACGGAAGTGGACGGCGCGGTGGTGGTCTCCACCCCGCAGGACATCGCCCTGATCGATGCGCGCAAGGGGATCGACATGTTCGGCAAGATGAACATCCCCCTGCTGGGCATCATCGAGAACATGGCGGCCTTCGTCTGCACCGATTGCGGCGCCACCCACCATCCCTTCGGCCATGGCGGGGCGCGCGCGGAAGCCGAGCGCCTGGGCGTGCCCTTCCTGGGCGAGGTGCCGCTGGAGCTGGGCGTGCGCGAGGCGGGTGATGCCGGGACCCCGGTGGTGCTGGCCGCCCCCGACAGCGCCGGGGCCCGGGCCTTTGCCGAAATCGCCGAAAAGCTGATTGCGGCCGGGGCGGTGAAGAAGGGCGCCTGAGGGCGCCAGACCCCCCTGCAGGCCCCCTCGCGGGGCGAAAATGGCGGAAAAAACGCCATTGGGGGTGATTTTCCGTTTTGAATCTCCGGTGATTTCTGCTTTACCTATGGAAATATGCAAATAAGCTAATGTGTTTCAGGCCTCGGGGAGGAATCACACCGAATGACCAGCACGAAAGTGGCCGCGCGGCCTTCTCCGAAGGTATCGGACGAGGTGCGCCAGACGACCTGCTACATGTGCGCCTGCCGTTGCGGCATCAACGTGCATCTGCAGGACGGCAAGGTAAAGTACATCGAGGGCAACCGGAAACATCCGGTGAACCAGGGCGTGCTCTGCGCCAAGGGCTCGGCCGGGATCATGCAGCACTATTCGCCGGCCCGGCTGCGTGCGCCGATGAAACGCGTAGGCCCGCGCGGATCAGGTGAATTTCAGGAGATAAGCTGGGACGAAGCCTATGAAATCGCGGTTTCCTGGCTGAAGCCGCTGCGCGAGAAATCGCCCGAGAAGCTGGCCTTCTTCACCGGGCGCGACCAGTCCCAGAGCTTCACCTCCTGGTGGGCCCAGGCCTTCGGCACGCCCAATTACGCTGCCCACGGCGGCTTTTGTTCGGTCAACATGGCGGCGGCAGGCATCTACACCATGGGCGGTGCCTTCTGGGAGTTCGGCCAGCCCGATTGGGAACGCACGAAACTGTTCATGATCTTCGGCGTGGCCGAGGACCACGATTCCAACCCCATCAAGATCGGGCTGGGCAAGCTCAAGGCGCGCGGGGCGAAGGTGATCGGGGTGAATCCGATTCGCTCGGGCTACAATGCGGTGGCGGATGAATGGATCGGCATCACGCCGGGCACCGACGGGCTGTTCATCCTCTCGATCATCCATGAGCTGCTGCGTGCCGGCAAGGTCGATCTCGACTATCTCGCCCGCTACACCAATGCCGGTTTCCTGGTCAACGACGACCGCGATTCGCCCGACTACGGGCTGTTCCTGCGCGATGGCGACGGCAAGGCGCTGGTCATCGACCGGGCCACCGGCAAGCCCGCCCCCCATGACGCAAGGGGCGTGAAGCCCGATCTGGCCGCCACCCATGAAGAGAACGGCACGCCCTATCGCACCGCCTTCCAGCTGCTGGCCGAGGCCTATCTGGACGGGCAATACGCCCCCGAAGCGGTGGCCGAGCGCTGCGGGCTGACCGCCGATCGCATCCGCTGGGTGGCGGCAGAGCTGGCCCGCGTGGCCTTCGAGGAAGAGATCGTGATCGACCAGCCCTGGACGGACTGGAAGGGCGAGAAGCACGACAGCATGATCGGGCGGCCGGTCTCCTTCCATGCCATGCGCGGCATCTCGGCCCATTCCAACGGTTTCCAGACGGCGCGCGCCCTGCACATCCTGCAGATCCTGCTGGGCTCGGTGGAGGTGCCGGGGGGCTTTCGCTTCAAGCCGCCCTACCCCAAGCCGCCCGAGGCGCACCCCCGCCCGCACGCCGGCGTCACGCCGGGCAAGCCGCTGGACGGGCCGCATCTGGGCTACCCGATGGGCCCCGAGGACCTTCTGGTGAAGGAGGACGGCACACCCAGGCGCATCGACAAGGCGTTCACCTGGGAAAATCCCTTCTCGGCGCACGGGCTGATGCACATGGTGATCTCCAACGCCCATGCCGGGGATCCCTACAGGATCGACACGCTGTTCATGTACATGGCCAACATGGCCTGGAACTCGTCGATGAACACCGCGGAGGTGATCCGCATGCTCACCGACACCGACGAGAACGGCGAATACGTGATTCCGCGGATCATCTACTCCGACGCCTACAGCTCGGAGATGGTGGCCTATGCGGATCTGATCCTGCCCGACACCACCTATCTGGAACGCCATGACTGCATCTCGCTGCTCGACCGGCCGATCTGCGAGGCCGATGCGGCGGCGGACGCCATCCGCTGGCCGGTGGTGGAGCCCGATCGCGACGTCAAGGGCTTCCAGTCGGCGCTGATCGATCTGGGCGCGCGGCTGGGCCTGCCCGGTTTCGTCAATGAGGACGGCAGCCAGAAATACGCCGATTACGCCGATTACATCGTCAACCACGAGCGTCGCCCCGGGGTGGGGCCGCTGGCGGGCTGGCGCGGCAAGGACGGCAAGGGCGAGGGCCGGGGCGAGCCCAACCCGGAGCAGCTACAGTGCTACATCGAGAACGGCGGTTTCTGGATTTCCCACATCCCCGAGGAGGCGCAGTTCTACAAGCCGTGGAATCAGGCCTATCAGGACTGGGCGGTGGCACGCGGGCTGTTCGACGCCCCGGCGCCCTATGTGTTCAACCTTTACCTGGAGCCGCTGCGCAAGCTGCAGCGCGCCGCCGAGGGCGTGGGCGAGATCCAGCCGCCCGATCATCTGCGCGAGCAGGTGAAGAAGGCCATGACCCCCCTGCCCCATTGGTATCCCCCCTTCGAGCAGGAGCTCGTCCCGGAGGAGGAATACCCCCTGCACGCGCTGACCCAGCGGCCGATGCACATGTATCACTCCTGGGGGTCGCAGAACGCCTGGCTGCGTCAGATCACCAATGTCAACAAGCTGTTCGTGCCCCGCAAGGTGTGGGAGGAAAACGGCTTCGAGGAGGGGGACTGGGCCTGGGTCACCTCGCCCCACGGGCGCATCAGGGTGCCGGTCGCGCGCATGGATGCGCTCAATGACAAGACGCTGTGGACCTGGAACGCCATCGGCAAGAAGCGCGGCGCCTGGGCTCTGGCCGAGGATGCCCCGGAAAACACCAGGGGCTTCCTGCTCAATCACCTGATCAACGAGCTGCTGCCGCCCAGGGGCGACGGGCGGCGGTGGTCCAACTCCGATCCGGTTACCGGGCAGGCGGCCTGGTTCGACCTGCGCGTGCGCATCGAGAAGGCTCCGCCGGGGCCGCCCTCCGAGCCGGTCCTGCCGGCCCAGAAATCGCCCGTCGGCCGCGGGCCCAGGAAC
>JALSGY010000068.1 GCA_026982515.1 Paracoccaceae bacterium | reverse complement strand
TCCACGGTCATGCCGAAGGGCACGGCGGTGAAATAGGCGAATGCCGGATCCTTGCCGACCCAGTAGTAATCGGCCGCGATATAGGCCTGGGAGTTGCCCGAGGCGACTTCGTCGAAGGAATCGAACGCCTTCACCCGCTCGCCGGCGGCAAAGTAGTTCACCTTGATCGAGCCCTGAGACAGGATCTCGATGTTCTTGGCCAGGCGCTGGGCCGAGGTGCCGAGGCCGGGGAAGTCGCGCGGCCAGGTCGAGACGATGTTCATCTCCTTGACGCCCTGGGCGACTGCGGGGGCGGCCAGGGCGACACCGGTACCGGCGATTGCTGCGCCTTTCAGAAACTTACGACGTTCCATTGATCTGAGAGTCCTCCATGTTTCTCATGTTCGTTATTGGAGAAGGCAGCACATGAGCGTCCTGTGCCAGGCGGCTCCCCCCTCGCTGGCGGCATCTTGCTCATGCATTTTCCGGATTGCAACTGTCATTTGCCCGATTCGCGGAAATCTGCGCCCGTCATGGGGCCGCAGCCGGCCCCGGGGCCCTCACCCTTCGGTGGGGCGGGTGTCGGGCAGGGAGATGCGGGCGACCTGTTCGGCGATCGGTGCGGTGGACAGCGGGTGCGTCTCGGCCGAATAGGCGGCCGGATCGCCGATGTCGCGCCACTCGCCCCTGTGGTAGATCTCCAGGGCCGAGAAACCGGCCTTGTAGCCCATTTTCGGGCTGCCCGGCACCCAGTAGCCGAGGTAGACATAGGGCAGCCCCGCCTCTCTTGCGATGCGTACGTGGTCGAGGATGATATAGGTGCCCAGGCTGTCGCGGCGCCGTTGCGGATCGTAGAAGGAATAGACCATCGACAGGCCGTCATCGAGGACATCCGTCAGGCAGACGGCAACCAGCTCCCCCCTGCCGCCGTCGGGGGCAGGCCTGGTATATTCGATGACCCGCGAGCGGATCGGGGTTTCCTCGATCATCGCGGCAAACTCGAAGATGTCCATGTCGGCCATTCCGCCGTCGGCGTGGCGGCTGTCGAGATAGGCGCGGAACAGTTCGTACTGCTCTTCCGAGGCCCATGGCGAGACCGCCCGGCGCTGCAGGCCGGCATTGCGCCGCGCGCACCGGCGCTGGCTGCGAGACGGGGTGAAATCCGCCACCCGGATGCGCGCCGACAGACAGGCCGAGCATTCCGAGCAGCTCGGCCGGTAAAGCACGTTCTGCGAACGGCGGAAGCCCTGCTTGGAAAGCGCATCGTTCAATCGCGTGGCGTGCTCGCCCTGCAGGGCGGTGAACAGCTTGCGCTCCATCCGCCCCTCCAGATAGGGGCAGGGCTGCGGGGCCGTCACATAGAATTGCGGCGCAAGAGGCAGCGTGTGGCGCATGACACTTCCGGTTCGGTTGATATCAGCAGGTTAGCAATGCCACGCCCATCCGCCAAGCCCCCCGGTGCGCTCCGGCCCGCTTCAGCGCCCCGCCGCCCGGTTGATGGCCGCAGTGCCCAGCAGAAGGTCGCTCAACCCCTGGCCGCGCGCGGTGGTCAGCATCAGGATCACCGAGATCGCCTGCGGCAGCATCATCGACATCCACAGGCTGAACAGAAGCGTGTGCAGGAAGGCCTGCGGCAGGTTCAGCCGCTCGCCGCGATGGTTGCGAAACTCGATCGAAAACAGCCACATGCCGGGTGTGGCCGAGAAATTGGCCAGGCTTGCGGTGCGGTAGACCAGCCCCACGAGAAAGAACATCACCGGCAGGAAGAACAGGCCCGTGAAGGCGGTGAAGGGAAGCGCCAGCACGGTGAGGATCGCGATCAGGATGCTGTCGACCACGAAGGCCAGCAGCCGCTTGAGGGGGACATCGGCGTAGAACTCGGGGTGCAGATCCGGGTCCGGCAGGCGGGTATGGTGCATGGCTTGGCCCGTTGTCGTTTCGCCGCTCCTGGTGGGACGGCCTTCCATGAGTGCGATCTCGGGTCTTCGGACTGCGGTTTCAACCGTTGCCGAGGCCGAAATCCATGCCCGGTTGACCCCCCCGTTCAGGCGGCCCACTCTCGGGCCATGAGTTTCACAGACCGGATCAGCCGCGCCCCGCGCCCCTTCGAGCCCGACCGCGGCCGCGAGATCGCGGCGCTGTTTGCAGATGCCTCTCCCCGGCTGCGCGAGGTGCTGGCCGGGGCGGGCGGCTCCAGCCCCTATCTTTGCGGGCTGATCCAGCGCGAGGCCGCCTGGCTGCGTGAAGCGCTGGCGGGCGCCCCCGAAGAGGCACTGGCGCGGCTGCTCGACGAGGCCCGCGCCCTTGCGCCGGGGGCGCTTGCGGCAGGCCTGCGCGCGATCAAGCGGCGGCTGGCGCTGCTGGTGGCGCTGTGCGATCTGGCCGGGGTGTGGCCGCTTGAGGCGGTCACCCGCGCGCTGACCGATTTCGCCGATCTGGCGGTGCAGCGGGCGGTTCTCGCCCTGGTGGGGGCCGAGATCGACCGCGGCAGGCTGCCCGGGGCGGGCGAGGCCGACAAGGCGGATGCCGCCGGCATGGTGGTGCTGGCGATGGGCAAGATGGGGGCGCATGAGCTGAACTATTCCTCCGACATCGATCTGATCTGCCTGTTCGACGAAACGCGCTTCGCGCCGGAGGATTTCCCCGAGGCCCGCGCCGCCTTCATCCGCGTGACGCGGCGCATGAGCGCCATGCTCTCGGACATGACGGCCGAGGGCTATGTCTTCCGCACCGATCTGCGCCTGCGTCCCGATCCCTCGGTGACGCCGGTCTGCCTGTCGATGGAGGCCGCCGAGCGCTACTATGAAAGCGTCGGCCGCACCTGGGAACGCGCGGCCCATATCAAGGCCCGCCCCTGTGCCGGCGACATCGCGGCCGGTGAACGCTACCTGCAGCGCCTTGCCCCCTTCATCTGGCGCCGCCATCTCGATTTCGCCGCCATCCAGGATGCCCATGACATGCGCCTGCGCATCCGCGAGCACAAGCGCCTGCACGGGCCGATCCGGCTGGAGGGCCACGACATGAAGCTGGGCGCGGGCGGCATCCGCGAGATCGAGTTCTTCACCCAGACCCGGCAGATCATCGCCGGCGGGCGCGATCCCGCGTTGCGGGTGCGCGGCACGGTCGAGGGGCTGCAGCGGCTGGCCGAACGGGGCTGGGTGCCGCAGGACGTGGCCCGCCAGCTGATCGACGACTACCGCGCGCATCGCGAGGTCGAGCACCGGTTGCAGATGATCCACGATGCCCAGACCCACGTCCTGCCGAAAACCGCGGACGGCTTCGCCCGCCTTGCCGCGCTTTCGGGGCGCGAGACATCGAGGATGCGCGCCGGCATCGCCCGCCGCCTCGCCCGGGTGGCCGAACTGACCGAAGGGTTCTTCGCCCCCCGGCCCGCATCTCCCGAACCCACCGAGCTGGAGCGAACCGCCGCCGAGACCATCGCGCGCTGGCGCAGCTACCCGGCGATGCGCTCGGCCCGTGCGGTGGAGATCTTCGAGCGCCTGCGCCCCGAGCTGCTGCGGCGGATGGAAAAGGCCGCCCGCCCCGAGCAGGCCCTGGCCCAGTTCGACCGCTTCCTCGCCGGGCTGCCGGCCGGGGTGCAGCTGTTTTCGCTCTTCGAGGCCAACCCGCAGCTCATCGACCTGATCGTTGACATCTGCGCCACCGCTCCGGGGCTGGCGCTGTATCTGGGGCAGAATGCCCGGGTGTTCGATGCGGTGATCGGTGGCGATTTCTTCGCCCCCTGGCCGGGCGAGGACTGGCTGGCGGACGATCTCTCGCAGCGGCTGGCCGGCGAGGAAGACTACGAGGAGAGCCTCAACGCCGCCCGGCGCTGGCAGAAGGAGTGGCATTTCCGCATCGGGGTGCACCACCTGCGCGGGCTGATCGATGCCGACGAGGCCGGTGCCCAGTATGCCGCCCTGGCCGGCGCGGTTCTGCGCGGCCTGTGGCCGGCGGTGGTGGCCGAGTTCGCCGCCCGCCACGGGGCGCCGCCGGGGCGCGGGGCGGTGGTGCTGGGCATGGGCTCGCTGGGGGCCCAGCGGCTGACCGCGGCCTCCGACCTCGACCTGATCATGATCTACGATCCGGCCGGCGTGGACTCTTCCGAAGGGCGCCGCCCGCTGGCTGCGCGCCTCTATTACGCCCGTCTCACCCAGGCGCTGGTCACCGCACTCACCGCGCCGATGCCCGAGGGGCGGCTCTATCAGGTGGACATGCGCCTGCGCCCCTCGGGGCGGCAGGGGCCTGTGGCGACATCCTTCGACGCCTTCCGCAGCTATCAGCGCGAGGAGGCCTGGACATGGGAGCACCTGGCGCTCACCCGGGCCCGGCCGGTGGCCGGCGAGATGGCGCTGGGCGAGGCGGTGGAGGCGTTCCGCCGTGCGCTTCTGGCCAGCCAGCCGCGCGGTGCGGCCGAGGTGCTGGCCGACGTGGCCGAGATGCGCGCCCGCATCGCCGAGGCCAAGCCGATGCAGGGCACCTGGGAAGCCAAGCTGGGCCCGGGGCGGCTGCAGGACGTGGAGCTTCTGGCCCAGACGGCGGCCCTTCTGGCCGGAGATCCGGCGCGCCAGGTGCCGGGCCAGCTGGCGGCGGGGCAGCGCATCGGCTGGCTGAGCGCCGGCGATGTGGCCGCGCTGGAGGCCTCCTGTGGGCTGATGTGGCGCCTGCAGGCGGCGGCGCGGCTGCTCACCGGCGGAGTGCTGGACCTGAAGGTGGTGGGGCAGGGGGGGCAGGATTTCCTGCTGCGCGAGACCGGCGCGCCCTCGGTGCAGGCGCTGGGCGAGGAGCTGCAGGCGCGCGCGGGCCGCGCCGCCGGGGTGATCGAGGCGGCGCTTGCCCGGCTGCCGGGGCAGGTTTCGCCCGGTTGACGGGCGCCCGGGCGGGCGGATATTGCCGGGCGGGGCCAGGGATGGCGAGGCGCGCGGAGAAGATCGTGAAACTGGAAGAGATCGACAGGACGGGCCTGATCCGGGAAGCCTACCGGATGGAGGGCGTGGGGGCGGCGGAATGCCGGACGATCTTCCTCGACTGGGCGCTGAAACTGCCGGCAGGCGTGAGCCAGCAGGAGGCGGTCGCGCTGTTGCTGAAGACCCATGGCAAGGACGCGCCGGACCATCCGATGACCGCGATCCTGCGCGACGGCCTGGGCCGGGCGGCCCGCAAGGGCCGGCGCGGCGGTGCAAAGGCGCGCCGGTGCTGAGCCCAGGCTCAGGCCCCATCAATCCCGCGCTCACAGTCAGGAAGATCCGCGTCCTGAGCAGGCGCAAGGACGCAGGAATAGCGGCGCCGTCTCAAGGCCTTGCAACGCATTGCCGAGAGCAGATCCGCCTGTCCTGCTGTGAATGCGGGATTGATGGATTCCGAACCTAACCGTCGAGCCGGCGGA